>JAFEGS010000018.1 GCA_018239705.1 Verrucomicrobiota bacterium
CGCCTCACCTTTGACATCTATGAGGAGGATAAACTCACGCTAGAGGAGTATCTGAACCGCGTGCTCTTTTATAAAAAGAGACCCTTCACAATAGCCCAGTTCCAAACATTTATATTTGATCAGTCGAAGCCCTTTACCGACATGATCGACCTGCTCACCGGTCTGAAGAAAAAGTATAACCTGCGCATTTTTGCTGTCAGCAATGAGGCTCGAGAGATCAATGAACACCGTATTCGCACCTTCCATCTCAATAGCTTCATCGATGCATTTATCTCCTCTTGCTATGTACATGTGCGAAAACCAGATCTTGAGATCTTTCGCCTGGCTCTCGATATCTCACAAGCAGATAAATCCCAAGTTATCTACATCGAAAACACGCCAATGTTTGTTGACATTGCGCGCTCCCTTGGCATTGAAAGCATCCTTCACACTGACTATGCCACCACAAAAAAACAGCTCGAACAGTTTGGTTTACAATTATGAAAATTGACCCCTTAGCAGGCAGCCATCCTCGCTCTTCAATGCTCACAAACATTCCAAAGCTCATTACTGCCTACTATACGAACATTCCAGATCCAGTGAAGCCAACAGAGCAGGTCTCCTTTGGCACCTCAGGGCATCGAGGCTCATCTTTAACGTGCAGCTTTAACGAAAACCACATTCTGGCTACAAGTCAGGCCATTTGCCAGTGGCGAGAGCAAAATGGCATTACTGGACCTCTCTACATCGGTATCGATACGCATGCACTCTCCGAGCCTGCTTTTGCCACTGCTTTAGAAGTACTGGTTGCAAATGGTGTTGAGGTCATGATCTCAGAGGGAAATCTCTATACGCCAACTCCTGTCATAAGCCATGCGATTCTCACCTACAATAAGGGCAGAAAGGATGGCCTTGCTGACGGCATCGTTATCACCCCCTCACACAACCCTCCCGACGAAGGCGGCTTTAAATACAACCCTCCAAACGGCGGTCCTGCCGATACAAACTGCACAAACTGGATCCAAAAACTAGCGAATGAATTTTTGAAAAATGGACTAAAGGGAGTTAAGAGAGTACCTTTTGAGCGAGCCTACAAGGCAGCTCGTCCGCATAATTTTACCGATGCCTACATTCGAGACCTCGAAAATGTGATCGACATGAAGCTGATAAAAGAGGCTCAAATAAGCCTTGGAGTTGATCCACTTGGAGGAGCCGGTGTCTATTACTGGCAGGCAATTAAAGAGCGCTACGGCTTGGACCTTACCATTGTAAATAGCGATGTTGACCCCACCTTTCGCTTTATGACGCTGGACTGGGATGGGAAAATCCGTATGGATCCCTCTTCACCCTATGCTATGCAAAGGCTGATCACGCTGAAAGAGCAGTTTCAAATAGCGTTTGCCTGTGATACAGACCATGACCGCCACGGTATTGTTACAAAAAGTTCAGGGCTCATGCCACCCAACCAGTTCCTTTCAGCTGCGATCTACTACCTCTTTCAGAATAGACCGCAGTGGGATGCAGCAAAAGCGGTAGGAAAGACTATGGTCAGTAGCCGGATGATCGATCGCGTGGCAAAAAGGCTTGGAAGAAAGCTCTATGAAGTGCCTGTTGGCTTTAAGTGGTTTGTGGATGGCCTTTTTGAGGAATGGCTTGGCTTTGGCGGCGAAGAGAGTGCCGGAGCCTCCTTTTCGCGCTTTGATGGCTCGGTCTGGACAACAGATAAGGATGGCATTATTCCCTCCCTCCTTGCAGCTGAGATGACGGCACGCATGAAAAAAGATCCCGGAGAGCTCTACTGTGAACTCACAAAGGAATTTGGGGAATCTGTCTACGATCGACTAGAGGCAAAGGCTACCCCTCAGCAGAAGGAGGCACTGAAAAATGCCTCAAGCGATATGGTCAAGAGAGATGAGCTTGCAGGAGAAAAGATTATGGCAATCCATACGCACGCTCCAGGCAATGGCGCCTCGCTTGGTGGCATAAAGGTAGAGGCGAAAAGCGGCTGGTTTGCCGCCCGCCCTTCAGGCACTGAAGAGATCTATAAAATCTACGTAGAAAGCTTTAAAGGCGAAGAGCACTTTACGCGCATAGCCGAAGAAGCCCAAGATATCGTAGACGCTATCTTCAAAAAATAACGTGACATCAAATGCACAAATTGTAATGATTTGTACCGGAGGATGACTATGATTAAACCACCTATTTCTCGATATAACAAAGAAATTAAGCAGTTTTGTGAGAAACATCATATCGCTAAACTGTCTCTTTTTGGGTCGTTCTTGACCACTGCGTTTAAAAAATCGAGCGATGTAGACTTTCTTGTCAGCTTTGATAAGCAACACATTCCCACTCTTTTCGCCATGATAGGTATGGAAATGGAGTTGAGCGATCTTATTGGCCATAAAGCAGATCTGCGCACAGCTAATGAGCTAAGCCCACCTATTCGTGAAACGGTCTTGTCCAAGGCGAAAACAATTTATGAGCGATCGTGACATCATCCGTTTAGAGCATATGTTGAAATGCTGTGACAACCTTTCGACATTTCTCAAAGGGAAGAGAAAAACCCAACTTTCTCGCGACATTTTATTGGATTCTGCTGTACGCCACCAGCTAGAAATTCTAGGAGAAGCTGCAAATTCTATAAGTAAAAAAACTCAAAATGAGCTCCCCGGCATACCATGGCCGCAAATTGTTGGTTTAAGAAATAGATTAATACACGAATATTTTGATGTTGATTACGATATTATCTGGCACACCATCAAAGAGGGATTACCTCCCTTGGTTGCTGAGATAAAAAGATATCTTTCTATGAACGAGTAAATGTACCCACTCTTTTCAAAAAAAAATTAACACCACAGAGCACACAGAGAGCGTTTTTCTCTCTCTGTGTACTCTGTGAGCTCTGTGGTTGTTTTTGTTCTTTCCTAGTCTTTCATTCCAAGCAAGAACTCGATGTTGTTATTGGTCTTCTTAAGACGGCCGGTAAGAAGGTTCATCGCGTCGACCGTTGAAAGATCGGCAGTTGCCTGACGCAGTCGATAGACTCTTTCAAGCTCTTCTTTATGGTAGAGATGCTCTTCTTTACGCGTTCCACTCTTAATTGGGTCGACAGCTGGCCAAATGCGTCGGTCTGCAAGGCGTCTATCGAGCACGAGTTCCATGTTACCCGTACCTTTGAACTCCTCAAAGATAACCTCATCCATTCTCGAGCCAGTATCGATAAGGGCCGTCGCGATAATCGTCAGCGAGCCACCCTGCTCAATGTTTCTGGCAGAGCCGAAGAAGCGTTTTGGTTTGTGCAGCGCGTTAGAGTCGATACCACCGCTCAAGATCTTACCTGAGTGAGGCTGAACAGCGTTATAGGCTCTAGCAAGACGGGTAAGAGAGTCGAGGAGGATAACGACGTCATGGCCATACTCAACAAGCCTTCGTGCCTTTTCAAGGGCCATCTCGGCTACTTGCACGTGTCTTTCCGGAGGTTCATCGAAGGTCGATGCGATCACTTCGCCTTTTACAAGGCGCTGCATGTCTGTAACCTCTTCCGGTCTCTCATCGATCAGCAAAACAATCAGGGTGCATTCAGGGTTATTGGCAGAAAGCGAGTTTGCTACTGCCTGCAGGATCATTGTCTTTCCGGTTCTTGGAGGGGCTACGATAAGCCCGCGCTGGCCCTTTCCAATAGGAGCCACAAGGTCGATCACGCGTGTGGTGAGATTTTCCTTATTCGTTTCCATCACCAGGCGCTGGTTAGGATAGAGCGGGGTGAGGTTCTCAAAGTGGATGCGCTCTCGTGCTTTTTCGGGTGGCTTAGAGTTGATTTTATCAACTTTGAGCATAGCAAAGAACTTTTCCTTCTCTTTTGGAGGGCGGATAGTACCGGAAATGGTGTCTCCCTTCTTGAGGTCAAACCTGCGAATCTGCGCTGGCGACACATAGATATCTTCGGCAGATGGAAGGTAGGCGTAGTTGGTAGAGCGTAAAAAGCCAAAGCCATCCGGGAGAATCTCAAGGACGCCCTCTCCATAGAGCATCTCATTTGGTCGATCGGCCAGCACCTTAACGATTTCAAATACCATTTGTGACTTGGTAAGGGAGCCGAGATGTCTGAGCCCTATTTTCTTTGCGTAGTGGTTGAGCTGATCGATGTTCATCCGCTGAAGATCGGAGATTTTCGTCACAGTCACATGAGGAGATGGTGCCTCCTCAGCTCTTTGCTCTTTTGCATAGTTTTTGTCTTCAGTTTCAATGAACTGCTCTTCACTTACTACATCAGGAAGATTGCTTTCTTGTTCTTGATCCATAGGTTAGAGTGTTACTCCTATAACGTGATATAACGATGCTACCTTTTCCTTGAGCTCTGGAAGGGTTCCATCGTTGTTGATAATATAAACTGCCTTTTTTGCTTTTTCGCTTTGAGGAAGTTGCCGAGAAGCTCGTGAAAAGTACTCTGCTTTCCCATGTTCTCCACTCATACAAAATCGCTTGATGCACGCCGCTTCCTCTGAAACTACTGCAATACTTGCATCATATCCATGCTGCATACTCGCTTCAAAGAGGAGAGGAATTTCAACAATAAAAAGCGGATACTTTTGCTCGCTTACAGCCTTTTGCCACTCCTGCTCGATCCTCTCACTTACCCTTGGGTGGATAAGCTCTTCGGCCTTACGCAAAAGTGCAGGCGACTCAAACACGACCTTTGCCATTTTGCTTCTATCAATAAGACCATCAGTGAGAATTGCATCGCCAAGAAATGTGATGAGCTGCTGTCTAAGAGAGGTGTCTGATGATAAAAGTTGATGGGTAATTTGGTCGGCGTTGACTATATAAGCGCCAAGTTGTTGAAACATGCGACATACTGTGGTCTTTCCCGAGGAGAGACCGCCTGTAACCGCTATTTTTCTTAAGTTTAACATTCCATCCAATTCTTTCCAATACTTATTTGTACTTTTAAGGGCACTTTAAGCTCAAATACCCCTTCCATATACTCTCGAACTTTTTCCTGCACTTCATTGAGCTCGTGATCGGGCACTTCAAAAAGAAGCTCGTCATGGATCTGGAGCAGCATAGTGGTCTTCAGGCCCGATTCTTGCAGCCACTTGTCAATGCGGATCATAGCCATCTTGATGATATCTGCATTTGTTGCTTGAAACGGGGTGTTGACGGCAAGGCGTTCAGCAGCTGCTCGAAGCATCTGGTTACTTGAAGTGATATCGGGAATTAAACGCTCGCGGCCGGTAAGACTCACAGCTCGTCCTGTTTTTCGAGCACTCTCTTTTGCCGACTCAATGTAGTCTCGAATGCGTCCATAGCGCTTAAAGTAGGCTTCAATAAATCTGGAGGCTTCACTTATAGGGATTTTGAGTGCTTGAGAGAGGCCAAAAGCTCCCTGTCCATAGACGATGCCAAAGTTGACTGCTTTTGCTCGAGATCGCATTTCATCAGTTACTAGATCCATCGGGGTGTGGAAAATTTCAGAGGCGGTGTAGCGGTGAATATCGACATTATTTCTGAATGCCTCTAAAAGCCCCTCATCTTCACAGACATGGGCGAGTATGCGAAGCTCAATTTGTGAATAGTCTGCTGACAAAAAGCTCCAGCCCGCCTCTTGCGGCCGAAAGGCACTGCGGATCAGTGCGCCAAGTTCTGAGCGTACGGGGATGTTTTGTAAATTGGGGTTTTGGCAGGAGAGCCTTCCTGTTGCGGCCACAGATTGATTAAACTGGCAGTGGATCCGTCCTGTGTTTGGATTTACCTCTTGTGGAAGGCTGTCGATATAGGTAGAGCGCAGCTTTTCAAGACTTCGGTAATCGAGCACCTTCTGTGCTATTGGAAATTGGACGGCAAGCGTTTCTAATATATCAGCACTTGTCGATAACGTGGTGGTGCGCCCCTTTTTCAGTGGGGGGATGAGCATTTTTTCAAAGAGGATGGCACTTAGCTGCTTTGGTGAGTTGAGGTTGAAGACTTCGCCCGCCTCTTCGTAAATAGCCTCTTGGAGGATCTTGATCTCCTTTTCGATGGTATGAGATAGCCCTGAAAGTGTCTCGAGGTCTACGTAGATACCGCGCGCCTCCATTTTGCCCAAAATGGGAATAAGAGGCAGTTCGACTTCAGTAAGTAATTTTTTGAGATGGCGCGTCTCTATTTCTTTATCAAGAACGTGTTTTAATTTAAGTGTGTACTCGACATCTTCACAGCAGTACTCTGCTACCCGTTCGATCGGCACTTGATCCATCTGGATCTGTGCTTTCCCTTTCCCTAGCAGCTCGCTCGTTTCGATCTTCTTTTTTCCAAAATAGACGAGCGATAGCTCGTCTAACGAATGGTTTCGCTGGTGTGCATTGAGAAGATAGGACTCCAGGATGGTATCTCCGCAGATAGTAGCAATGTTGATGCCTACATTGTTGAAGACGTGCCAGTCATACTTGATGTTGTGGCCATAAAAGCCGATGCTGCTCTGTTCCAAAAAGGGTTTCATCGTTTTTAGTACTTCTGCTTTTGCCATAGCACCGTTCAGAGGGATGTAGTAGGCGTCGCTCTCCTCTGCAGCCAGACCAATGCCAACAGGCTGTGCCAGCACCGGCCGTATGTCGGTCGTTTCGGTGTCACAGCAGATTGCAGAATGGGTGGAGAGCTTTTGTAGCAGTGTCTCGAGCTCTTCGATCGTAGAAATGGTATGGTAATTTGCACATCGCTCGTGCTTTTTTTCCTCTTGCGCAGCTCCTAGTCTTTTCAGAATGGTACCAAAGTTTTTGGCGCGCAAGAACTGCTCTAGCTTTTCGGGATCGCCTGAGTGAGGGGTAAAATAGGCTATCTCTTTGGGGAAGGAGACTTCGGTGTTGAGAGTGACCAGTTTTTGGCTTAGGAAAGCCTTTTCCTTCTCCCTCGTGAGCTTTTCTGCTTTTTTGCCGCCAATGGCGTCCAGATGTGCATAGATATTTTCTAACGTGCCATAGTCTTTTAGAAGCTGGATGGCGGTCTTTGGTCCAAAGCCCTCAATGCCCGGTACATTATCAGAGCTATCTCCAATGATAGCGAGATAATCGCGCAGCTGCGATGGAGGCACTCCATAGAGCTCTTCTGCTTTGCTCGTGTCAACAACTATATAGTCTTTATGTGGATTGATAATTTTTATTTTATCATCGACCAGCTGGGCCATATCTTTATCGCTCGAGCTGATGAATACGTCAGAGCCCATCTCTTTAGCCCAGGCAGCGACGCTGGCCATGGTGTCATCTGCCTCAACGCCGGGAATTGCAAGTGTGGGGATGCCAAGCAGTGTGCAAAATTCTCGAGCATCATGTATCTGCTTGATCAGCTCTGGCGGAGTCGGTTTTCGATGGGCCTTATATTCGCTGTAAATGGCAAGGCGGCTTGCTTTATTGTTCTCTGCATCGAAAACAGCCGCAATGTGCGTGGGGTGAAATTCATCGATGAGGCGGAAATAGGAACGAATGAAGCCGTAAAGCGCTCCCGTCGATTCCCCCTCTTTATTTGATAGTCCTTGAATTGCAAAAAAAGCCCGATAGATAAACCCAGAGGCATCGATCAAATAAAGAGAGTCCAACTTAAATACCCATGGTTCAAGAATTGGCTTACGTGCCCGTGTGCGTGCCCGTGCCCGTGCCCGAATTTTTTCGAAATCGGGCACGGGCACGCATACGGGCATGGGCACGAACTAGATCTTCAGTTTAAAACACACACATATACAGAGGCTTGCCATAGAGATCCGGATGTAGATCGCCGGGCATGCGGACACGATGCTCTACTGGGCCAAAAAGCGGACCTGTCTTAGCACCGAACAGCACCTCAAAGATATTTTGTGTTTCTAGTTCAACGAACTGGTAATTGTCCTCAATTCCTACCTCTTTTGCAAGGTTTTTTAGCACCTCATCACTTGAGTTGGCTGTTCCATCGATGTAACCGAACTCTGTAGCATCACTAGTAGGCCATACTCTTGCGCCCTGCTCTTTAAGAATTGCAGGTGTCAGTTTGGGTCTGTTTTTTGATACAATCGAAACAAATTGGTCATACATCGAATCGATGATATACTGAAAAGCCTCTCCTTCATTTGGTCTCCATGGACGAAAAGGGTTCATGCTGTCTTTATCTTTTCCGGCAAAGAGCGTCTTTGAAGCAATGCCCAATTTGTCCATAAGATCTGTAAAATTGAAGAAGGGGGGAGAGAGAAGCACTCCCACATGGCCGATAAGGCTATCTTCTGATGCGTAGATTTTATCGGCAGCACAGGCAATATACATGCCACCGGAAGCGCAAAGTCCATCGACATAAGCATATATCGGGACTTTATAGCGGCTCTTGTATTCTGAAAGCAGTCGATAGATAGAGTCAGAGGCATCTGCCATCCCTCCTGGGCTATTGATGCTCAGCAGCACAGCTTTAACTTGCCCCGGCCTGAGTTCTCCATCTTGCGATTCTACAAGCTGCTTGAAGATGTCTGCTTTTGTAAGATGATCAAGTCCTATAGTGCCATGGATATTAATCCGCAGAATAGTAGGCGTTTCACTTGAAAAAGAGGTCACTTTCCATTGGTCATTTGGAAGGACGCGAGCAGTGGTAGAGTGAGGAACACCGCTAGATCCGGAAAAACTGGCACCGAGGATCATAAGCACAATAACGATTCCGATTCCTATCCCAACTACCCCGAATAGGCTCCTAAAAAACGATTTAAAAAGATCTTTGATAAAAGATTCTGATGACATAAACTTTTTCCTTGCTAAATATGTGTCTCTATATCATTCTTTATATACAACATGTGAGTTTTTTATACTATGTACTTTTGGAATCCACTCCATTTAATCGATGGAGAAGCGTACTGGTTTCTCTATTTCCTCGCTATCCTCACTGCAGCCTCTGTGGCAACACATGGCTGGAGATGGCTGAGTTTGCGCCTTCATGAGCAATTTGTGGCAAAAAAACTCTATATGCGAGATGCTGCAGTTACTGCAGCTCATGGTCCTGTTACCTTCTATATCTGGTTTTTATCCGGGATCAAATGCTTTGACCTCATCACAGATCGCTTTCTGAC
>JAFEGS010000190.1 GCA_018239705.1 Verrucomicrobiota bacterium
TCATCAATTATGTACTTGTAGCCAGAACGATCTTGTATTGAATTGGGTTGGACCACGGTAAACCTCCTTTAAAAACCTATATCTATAACCTTCATGCTACCAGTATTTCATTTAATGTAAAATATTTTTTACTAATGATGCAGGCAGGATAAATTGAATTTTTAGCTATACAAAAAACCCACCCATTGGCTATTTGTAAATTTAATATTTTAATTCATGAGGTGGATATGCGTAGTGTGATTCTCCTGACAATAACAGCGATGCTAGGCTTTGCCGCTCCAGTTTTAGCAGCAGATACAGAAAAAGAGACGATCCATAAGCGCGTAGATGCATTTGTAGACGCACTCAATAAAGAAAATCCTCAAGCACTCTCTTCTCTTTTGACAGACACTGTCACCTGCATAAACCCCCTTACAGGAAAGGTTGTGCACGGAAAAACTGATGTTGTTAAGTTTTTTGAAATGGAATTTCCTCAGCTCAAGGGAAAGAAACTGCTCTTTATTGAAACGAGCATGGCTTTTCCCTCAGTAGGAAAGGCAATCGTAGATGGAGCCTCTGAGCTGACCGAGAAGGATGTCATTCTCAAGCGCCAAGCTCGAAGGCTCGAACTGGTCAAGCTCAATGACACCTGGTACATTAATGCCATCAAAGAGGTCGATGTACAGCTACCTCCGAACATGTACAGCCATCTCAAAGAGCTAAGCTGGCTTGTTGGTGATTGGAGAGATAGAGATGAACACGTACAAATTACCTACTCTACAAAATGGGATAGATTCAGAAACTTCCTGCTCCAGCACTACAAAATAGATACCTACGGTGTAGAGGTTATGGAAGGACAGCAAATAATTGGCTGGGACCCTCTAGAAAATACCATCAGATCGTGGGTCTACGACTCCGATGGGGGCTATGGGACCGGCACATGGTCACAAAAAGATGGTAGCTGGTTCGTAAAACTGCACTTTGTTCTCAGCACCGGTCAGAAGTGCTCTGCAACTAATATCTACACCAAGCGCGATGACAAAAGCTACATCTATTCTTCGGTTGACCGCGAGGTAAATGGCAAAAAACTTCCCAATATTCAACCAGTGACTGTCGTCAAGGAGGGCTAATGTTTAAATATCTTATACCTACAGCACTATGTGTAGTTGGAACAGTATCTCTTCTGACCGGCTTTCGAGAAGACGTAGCAGGAGGATATGGAAGAGATATGGCTGTACGATCTCCCTACGCCTATCAATACCAGCGATCACCAACGCTCAGCAGAGCCAACCCCTACCCATACCAAAGTGGTTGGGAAGGAGGCGGTACAGTGGTCGTCCCAGAATATGCTCCTCCACCAAGCAATCAAGGGCCCTATGCCCCACCACAAGGTGGTCCGGGAGCCTATTACCCACCTCAGGGACAATACTATCCTCCTCCACCGGGGCAATAGGTTCATTTTTCTACTGTTATTTAACGAGCAGGCATCTGTATAATCGGCTGGCAACTTATACTCTCGTATCAAAGATGGAATCCTGTAGCACTTCTCCCTGTAACGGACGCTTTTACTTTGCTGTTCACAATGCGACGCAGCCCTTCACAGAGCAGGCGTTCGCACAAAAAGTAGTAAAGATCGATGATACATTAAAAACGCTGGTGGAAACGCAAAGCTCGATAGCTTCAAAGATCCATTCTTACTCATGCCCGTGGCAGGACATCTCAAAGACACATCAAGAATGGAAAAAAGAGCTGGCTGTGATTCATTCCGGTGTACGTACGTGCGCTCAAGAGGCAGACCTACTGGGGGCTGCCTTTATCAGTTTACCATCTTTAAAGAGCATACATTTCTGCTTAAAGCAGCATGTCGCTCTTGAATTGAGAATAGAAACTATCCAGACAGCGTTACGTAAATTAAATTCTTTATTAGATGATACTGAATATGCAAAAATGGTTGCGCTCTACAAAAGAACAATAAAAATTTACGAAGGAAGTGAAGACGGAGAACTTCAGACGATCTCCCAAGAGCTACCCATAGTTGTATCCTCACGCATAAATCAAGAGCTTCTTGAGTTCTACCAATATGCCTGCAAGAGTGGATCTCACGAGAAAATTGACGCACAAATAGACGACATGATAACCCCCAGATTGGCTGAACTTACACTGAATACTGCACAGCATGAGACGTGTCATAAGCAGATCCTCTTATACATAGCTAATGGAAAAGAAAAGGATGTGGAAAACCTGCTTAGAAAGGATCTTCTTCCCTATAACGGGTTTTGGGGGAGCTTTGAAGACTTGTGGACAGATAACAGTGTCAGTTTTTGCATTAAGGACATGAAAGTGATTGCTTTTAAGCTGCAGCAGCTACAGGCAAGCCTTCAGGTTACCCTGGAAGAGCATTACAGGAGTAATACAGACTTTTCGGCGGCTCATTTACGCGTTACGTGCTGCAAAATTTCCCTTGAAATAATAAAAGAGGAGCTTAAAAGGGCTCGCGTGAGGCTCTATACGCTTCCCAGTGCGAAGCAAATATGTACAGGCCTGCACTATGCATCAAGACTTTCTGCCTTTACTGAAGAATTAGAGGCCCTTCTTACCCATTTTAGCACAACTACTAATGAAGAGAACCGACAAGGCTCTCTTGCACTCCATCATACGTTTCGTCTTATTTCGCTGCTCAGAGCAGAAGATAGTGAGCCCTTAGCGAGAATAGAGGCTCTCTTTTTTGCTGCTCTACATGTGGCAAACGTCTTGAAGCTAACCGACAAGGGGTTTAACAGGAAAATTGCTCTTTGTCTTTGTGATGTGCTAGCTCGAACTGGAAGGCATGTACTTACAAAAATGGTTGGGGAGGATGTGTACTGGCTTCGAATTGTAAGTGGAACTTGTGTACAGTTTGATAGCATGGAAGAGTGGGATAGTTTAGTTTCCTACCTTACTCAGTACGTTGAAAGGCAAGTGACTGAATGGCTCTATTTTTCTACAAAAGAGACCAATATTCAGCTTGATATGGTGATCTATTCATTAAAGCACGACCGATTTACAAGTGATATGGTGAGCACAGTACTTTCTAAAAACGAATCGTTTAAGAAAATATTTGAATCTTATCACTATACATGTGACATGTACATTGTGCATCTTCTATGCACGCTGTTTAGAATGATACAGGCGTGTGATGAAGAGGAGGTGCTCTTTTTCAGTGGAAGCACGTCCGATGCCCATGCTGCAAGCCTTGCGCTTATCACAGAAATCGAAGAGCTGCGGTTACGGGGAGATGTGGGGCTAAACGAAGAGGTGGAGCAGGTACTTGCCCTTGCCAAAACCCGAATAGAAGAGGTCTTGAATAAATAACCACAGAGCCCACAGAGATCACAGAGAGGGGTATTTCTCACTCTGTGATCTCTG
>JAFEGS010000191.1 GCA_018239705.1 Verrucomicrobiota bacterium
GCTACAGTGCAGGCGCTCAACCTCGAGCTTATGTTCTGTAACACCTACCACCTCCTTCTCCAGCCGGGAACAGAGGTGGTAGCGAAAGCCGGCGGCCTCCATTCATTTATCAACCGCAGCCTTCCCATCATCACCGATTCAGGCGGTTTTCAGGTCTTTAGCCTTGCGTACGGATCAGTTGCCGATGAGCTCAAGAGCAAGGGCACAAAAAAACATGCAAACTCTGTCCTCAAGATTACAGAAGAGGGCGTTATTTTCCGCTCCTACATCGACGGACGCAAAGTACTCTTAACGCCTGAAAGCTCCATTGCTGCGCAAAAAGATCTTGGCGCCGACATCATCATCACCTTTGATGAATTGCCGCCCTATCACATCAGCTCAACCGCTCTTCATAAGTCATTCGAGCGAACACACCGCTGGCAAGAGCGCTCGCTTATTGCACACCGCGCAGATCCTCGCAAGCAGGCCCTCTTTGCTGTTGTACATGGAGGCATTGACAACGAGCTGCGCAAGCAGAGCTGCGATTTCTTGAAAAACCTCCCCTTTGATGGCTTTGCCATTGGTGGAAGCCTCGGTAAAAACAAAAGTGAGATGTACGAGCTCTTGCTCCATGCCATCCCGCACCTGCCAAATGAAGCGCCCAGGCACCTTTTGGGTATTGGCGATCTCACATCGCTTGACGCCTGCATACCTCTAGGGCTTGATACCTTTGATAGCTCATATCCCACAAAGCTTGCTCGCCATGGCATCGCCCTGACTGCAAGAGGGCCTGTGAACATGACGAGAGGCGAGCAAAAAGCAGACTTTTCTCCCCTCTGCAAAGAGTGCCCCTGCTATACTTGTCAAAACTACAGCGCTGCCTACCTGCACCATCTCTTCAAAGCCAAAGAGCTGGCGGCCTACTCTCTCGCTACTATCCATAACATCCACTTCATGGTCGAGAAGATGCGCCATGTACGACAGATGATACTAGAAGATCAAATCTAATTGTTTTTTAAATCAACTTCTGTTATAATAATTTTATAAATTGGTTATTATTATGAATGTTACAGATATTCTTTCTACACCAGAGAAAGAGAAATTAAATGATTTCTTTGATACCGTTGCTACGCCAAGGAAAAACTATCAAATCCGCACAAAAGATGGGATTCCCCTCATTTCTGCCAGCGTATCGGCCAGTGCAAAAAAATTAAAAACGGGCCTCTATCGCTTCAAGCGTGAGCCAGACGACAAAAAATATATTGGATTTTCAACCGACATTCCTAAGCGTCTCGCCAAGCACCTCACCACGTTTCGCCATCCCGAAAAGGATGTCGGTAAGGGCGCCCTTCCAAAAGCAGTCCAAAAGAATGCAAAAAGAGTACACAAGGGCAAAGAAAACGAACAATTTCTCTTCGGAGTGCTCTTTACAAAAGAGGACTTACCCCAGGAGCTACAGCACCTCTCACTGGCCAAAATTGAACAGCTCTATATCGACTACAAAAAGAGTCAAGGCGCCTCTCTTTTCAATAAGAGAAGAGGCGGTGGCGGCGGCCATGGCAAAGAGGGGCAGGCAATGCAGGTAACCGCTGCAGAGGTCGATGCATTTGTCAAAAAACTACATCAAAACTATACCTCACCGCCCAAATCCTACCCCATCAACCCGGTCACGCTGCAGGTGGAACTGACCCCTTCTGCAAAGAATGGCAAGATCTACGCCTTCAAAAGAACAACGGAAGTTGAAACAAAACGATACATTGGTAAAACAGAGCGCGATTCCTTAGTGCCGCGCATGGCAGAGCACAGCTCCCATGCCCGCAATAAAGAAAAAGATATGAGCAAAAAACCGCTCTATAAAGATATTCGTAAGCACCCCAAGCAGTTTCGTGTTCAGGCTATTGACACCTCGCAGTTTGAAACAGACAATCTGGAGCTCATTGAGCGCGGCCTGATTCAGTACCACCAAGAAAAAAAACAGCCGTTGTACAACAAGAACGCCGGCGGCGGTGGCGGCCACACTGCGCGGAAATAGAGCTCTGCATAACTTACGCACGGACGCTAACGCATTGTAGATAATTTTTTATTTAATTTAGGTAATGTATGAATTCAGCAGAAGTGTCTCATCTTTCACTTGAAGAACGATTTCTATCCTACTGGGACTTAAGTGTAGATAGTAACCGAAATGATTTTGAAGACTATCTAGAACCTAATGAATGGTCTCCGGAAGGGATTATCCCCCACCTCCAACTAGCAGAAAAAGAAATTATTGTCTCAACAGGCACAGAAAGAACGCTTTTTGCCTTGCTGTTCGGTACATTCGAGGGCATGGTTGGCATCGATATTAATCATCGAGTCAAGGCGTATAATGATTTCAATCTGCTTCTATTACGTATCGCTAAGACAAGAAAGGAATATATCGACTTATCCCAACCAACCAAAGATATAGAGGGCAGGGTCGCTATCATTAGGGAAAAGATGGTAGGCAATCTACCAGAAAGGGTACAGCGTTACTACCAAAGACATCTTGTTACCTTTGCATCCGTTTATTTGACCCAGAAACATGCCTGGAGAAGCTCAATAGAGTTTGGAAAATGTAAGTATCATGAAAGCGATGAGCAATTCTCAAAGCTTCAAGACTATGCCAGATCGGGAAAAATCATCTATATCATCGGGGACATCAATAAATTGAACTTTTTGGGTGAAGCCGGCGTGCCTGTTTCAGTTGTTGATGCATCAAATATCCATGATTATTCAATTTTAAACTTCAAATTTGGATGTAACCGCACTCCAAGGATCATTGTTACATTGGCACAATTTCAAACAGCAAAGTACGCTTCTTTCGTCCATGATTTGAGTCGTGAAGAAAGTGATGAACTCGATAGGCAGATCGAGCTCATCAATAGTTCTATGCATAATTTTAACGTGTCATTTATGAAGTTGAAATTCAAAGCAGATCTTCACCTTTCGCAAGATCTATTCAATGCTGGGGCGTATAGTACCTGCAGTAAGAAAACTCTTGAGAAGGTGAAAAACTATGTAAATAGCTATATTCTAAGCATTCCGGGGCTTCCTACCTATAATATGATTGTGTGGCCTCTTCGTAAAATAAATGACACACCCCCAGAGCAACTTGAGACTTTGGCCAACCACGTTGCAATTAAACGTTTTGTAAAATATCTCGTCCAACCTATGGCAGGATTGACGCCGGCCGTTTATATGGCTTTTAGCAAAGTGGAAGGGTGGAAGGAGGCCGTTGAAGCACATTTCGCTTATAGCAGTAGCCAACTAAACGAATTAGTAGCGCGCTTGCAGGAGGCCAACCTGCTCGATACATTTATTCAAGAATTTGGTCAGGAAAGGCTATCAGCTCTTATGTTAAAAGCAAAAGAA
>JAFEGS010000192.1 GCA_018239705.1 Verrucomicrobiota bacterium
CGATAATGGCTATTTTCTGCTCCTTTTTGATGCTCAGAAGGCTTAAGGCAACGCCAATCTGGCTATTAAAGCTCTCCGGGCTTGCAAATGTGGGAAAGGAGCGCTCTACGAGGTGATAGAGCAGGTCTTTTGTCATGGTCTTTCCATATGAGCCAATAACAGCGACCACTTTTGCTTTCATCTCCTGGCGATAGAGAGCTGCAATGGCCTGCAGGGCTCGAAGAGGGCTATCGACCCTGATGAGCGACTGCTCATCTATTCCTGCGCATGAGAAATCGTGCTGGACGAGGGCGAAGCGGGCGCCTCGCAGGAGTGCCTCTTTGACATAGTGATGGCCATCAGAGTGGGCGCCACCGAGCGCTACAAAGAGGGCATTTTTAGAGGTAATGCGTCTTGAGTCAATGGCGATTTGATCGACAACTGCCGGCGCTTGTGAGGGAAGAGATTTCCATTTTCGCAAGTCGAAGGGTTCCATGTGGCCTCTTCTTTTCAGCCTATAATAGGAGAATGTGCTATATTTGTCGAAAGGTTGTTTTATAGCATAATAAAGTAGGAGAAGTCATGCAAGTCGCTCAAATAGCTAAGGAGTCATGGTTTGATTCCATATGGTATACTGCAGTGCCACATCTCAAAGATGCCTTGCTGCAATCGGTCATAGGAGTGTTTAGAAGAGTCATTACATTTCCAGGCTACTGTCAGACTGCTTTTGTTCCTTGGAAAGCTCTTGAACCTTACCAGGCAAAAACTGAAATAACTCATGACAGCATTGAATCTGGTCATACTTTCTTTCATTCTGTACCAAAAGAGAAATTACACTATATTGTTAACCGTGCTCATAGATTGACTAAAGCATATGGAATTACTCAACAACTAAAAATTGTTCCTGCAGTTGAAGCGACAGGTGCAATTGGCACCTCTTTTTCCGATAAAGTAGTCCTGACTATTAATAAGGACACAACAGATAGACCAGATGAAATTATTGACTTCATATTAGCACACGAGCTCGCTCATGTAGCGCACAATCACATTCTCTACGATCTGGCATTCAAAATTGCTGTCGCAGTTTTGGACACTTCAGCCGCATTTTTCGTCTCCCCTCTACTCATTCCCCTATGTGAAGCGATCGCAGCGCCTCTAGCAAATTTCGGCAGCCGTATCCGCGAAAGAGATGCAGACCTAACTGCAATGAAAATTTTAAATACTAACATCGGGGCCGTTGCAATGTTCTCGCAAAGGGTGGAACAAGCGAAGGCCTTACGAGTACGCAGTTTGAAAGAGCCTGAGAGGCAGCTTACTCTTGAAGAACTTGCTGCACGCCAGAGAGACATCTCTCCGGAAGGCGATAATCGACTGGATATTTTTCATCCTTCCTATTCACAACGGCTCGCCTACGCTCAGGCATTTCTTAGGGCGTAGATTTTTCGTACATGTTCGCCTCTGGTTTGTGTGCGCCGACGGGTTGTGAGTGACGGAGGTGAACAGGTTCCATTATTTTGAGAATAAATCAGTCAGGTTAATAATGTAAGAAAAGAATTGACTATCCTCAACCGATTCGCTCACGCCATTTACGTGGATCAAAACCGTCCTATAAGAAAACCTCTTTGGAAGACTAAGACGTTTTATTTTTTCTTTCACTTCACCGATAATTTTTGTATCAATTGGATTTTTTGAATATCGTATTTCACAGATGTACACTGTATTATGCTGGGTTTGAATCAGATAATCTATTTGACATCCACTCTGTTTTGTGGTTTTGCGTTGGAAAAAGGGGTTATCAGCAAGGATTTCGTTTGGATGTATTTCTAGCGTCTGTTTTATAAGATGGCGGTTACTTAAAACAAGATTTTCTACCTGCAGGCCCATGATAGAGTGCCAGCCGGGTAATGTTGCTAGAGAAATCTTAGCCATATCTCCAGCTTCAATTCGCTGTCGATATGGTAAAATATATTTTAAATAAAACCGTGAATAATTGTCTTTAAGGCGATAATGGATCAGATTTGAAGTTGTTCCATTGCGTATATTCCACGTGGTATCCCTTGAGATAAACCCTGATTTTGAAAGATCTGTAAGATATTCTGATATATCACCGCCTAATTTCATGCCTATTGCGTCACAGATGGTTTTTTGATCAGACAATCCATCTGCTAGACAACTTACTATTTTTTTATAGAGCGCACTCCTTTCAGAAAATAGATCGGAAAATATTTTTTCAAATTCATTGAAAAGAATGCCGGACTTCGTAAAAGCAAGAAAGCGAATGTTGTCTTCAGCAGAAAGGACCGGGTTGATCTCTTCAAGATAGCGTGGAATGCCTCCAGTTACAGCGAGGACCTTGAGTTTTTCATGTGAGGAAACTCTAGTATTTTCTGCATTCCAAAACTCAGCACATTCATAAAGGGACAATTCATCTAGCTGGAGCGTAAGGGATTCTCTTCCGAGAAATCCGGTGCTACTTAAAATATTTTTATCTATCCAAATTGAGGACGATCCACAGATTGCGAGGATAAGTTTATCATTTTTTTTTAAGTAGAGATCCCATGCATTTTTCAATTTACCAAGAAAATCTGGGTCTTCATTGCCCATCCAGGAGATTTCGTCCAGAACAACAAGCGTGCTCCCTGCTTGGGTGTATTTCGATAATTCCCAAAATAGATCTCCCCAGTCATTTTTTGAAAAGTTACTCGAATGTGTCTGCCGCAAAAGTTGTCCTGCAAATTCATCCCTTTGAGACTGGGCTGTAGTAAGCTTCGTAGGAGCAAGTCCAGAAAATACGAATGATGTAGTAAAAAATGTAGCAAATTCTTCTAGTAGTCGGCTTTTACCGACACGACGCCTTCCTTTTATCACCACCAGGCTGGCAGATTTTTTAGTTACTAACTTCTTTAAGCTCTGCAGCTCTTCTTGCCTTCCAATAAACTTCATCACGTACTCCTCATAAAACAGCATTTTCGCTATTTTTTGAGATTATTAGCAAGTAAAAATCCAAGAAAAGCTCATGCCATTATCTGGTAAAACCTATTTTCTCCTCACAAAATAGCTATCTCATAAAACAGCAATTTTGCTATTTTATGAGGATATAGATGGCTAATAGTGATCGCTTTGACAGAGATCTGCTAAAACCCTTCTGGTAACTTGAGGGTGAACGCATACATGCCTGCTAGGTCTGGATGGTAGTGCGCTCCTGTTTCGTCATAAAGTTTTTGAAAAATAGCGGGCTTCTCTTTTTGCAGGGCGAGCTTGTGACTCAAGTTTCCTTGCGCATACGAAATCAACCCATTGGTTCCTCCACAGCTAAACGGGGGAGTAACA
>JAFEGS010000193.1 GCA_018239705.1 Verrucomicrobiota bacterium
CTCAAGTCAATTTTTTCAACTTTCATTATAAACCTTAACCAGAGAGCTCACAGAGAACACAGAGAGAAATACCTTTCTCTGTGCTCTCTGTGGGCTCTGTGGTGAATTATACAACAGCGCCTAATCTAGATCGACAGGGAGTTTTGAGAGGGCATCCTGCTTCATCTTTGATGAATTAGCAACGCGACGCTTTGGGTTGAGCGCCTGGCATCCCCAGTCATACTCAAGAGCCAGTCTCTCTGCTGCTCGTTTTACCTCGATATAGGCAACGCCGCCCGACTTACCGGCTGCCTGCGGCTCTAAGAGCATCGAAAAACGGCCATTCCTACAGATATAGGGCACATCTACCGTACGCTCATTTGCAGACTGAGAAGAGACTAATACCTCCTCATCCGGCACAAAGCCATCCCCTTCACAGAGCATAAGCCTGGCATCCGGGACTAGTCTACGGACAGATATTTCGGCGCCATCTTTGCCGGTCGCCTTAATTGGGTAGGGCACAAACGTTGTTACCAGTTCTGTCGCGCCATCTCTTGACGTCAGGAAGTACTCAACCGGCTCTCCCCTGAAGAAATCAAACATCAGCCATACGTCATTGTCAAGCATCATAGTGCCCTCACTCACCTGCCTGCCAAGGGTGCCATCGTCATCAGCCTGATACTCATAAATAGGCTTTATAGGGCCCCCGAGATTGCGATTTGAGAGCATATACTTTTGGTCTGGCGGTGCATTTCTGACCACGAGCTGGAAGCTCGCCACATCGCCTACCGATTCAATACCTATGTCACTTAACCTTTCCGTTCCAAAATAGACCGAGTCGGGATTTTTCTTCTGCAATACTACAAGAGGCGTAGCCTCTTCTCTAGAAGAGGTTGCATCGACAGTAGGTTGTGGAGGCTTGCAAGAGATAACGAAAGCAGCAGAAAGTATAAGGCAAAAAAAGCACTGTTTCATATGACATCCTAATAAACTTCAAGGCCCAGAGGATGCCTAATAGCTAATTAAAAATCTAGTAGAAAAAAGCGTCAATCTATACAGAAAGCGACATACAAATAGAGAGGACGGCATGAACATATCGAAAGTAAAGAATTATTTTAATGGCATCATACCTGATAAGCAAACGCTCATAAAAAAAGCAAACAAAGCTGGAAGAAGCATGCAAGGCATCTGGCTAAAAGCTACTACCTCAAAATTTGAAAAATGGATCGATAAAGCGTCGTTCAAGAGAAAAATAAAACAGCACGGAAAAAAAGCCCTTTCGAGTGCAATAGGGGCGTGTGAAAAAATCTGGAAATTAAAAGAACAGGGCAAGCTTGGGCTCTCAACACATAGCCTTTTCGAGATCGCCCTCTTCATTGAAACAAAACTACCCAAATACATCTCTAAGCACAAATATCATCTCGATAAAAAAACCACCGGCCTCAATAGATCGATCGAATATGACCCTAAAACAAAACGAGTCTTTATTGATCTGAGAAGCTCTCTTGGCAGTGGTGTTCACAAAAAGGTGACAAAAGCGCTCCTCTACGACAGTAAAAAACCGCTCTTTATTGCCTGTGCAAAGAGCTCTGAAAAATGTGCTGCTGAGACCAGGGTACACAAAAAATTCAAACACAAACAGGGCCTTGCACAGACCTATGCAATTACTCACCATAAGGGCACAACCTCTCTGTTTTTAAAGCTATATAATGGCCACTCTCTTCGACACCATCAATATAACCGTGGAGAATTGTCCAAAAAGGAGATGGCTATCATCACAAGAGACCTTCTCTATGGCCTCGAACACCTGCACAAGCACAACCTTGTTCACTGCGACCTGCATGGAGGCAATGCCCTTATGGATAAATCAGGAAAAAAAATTTCTGCTGCGCTCATCGATTTTGGACGCACAAAAAGAGTAGGCGCCGCAAAGAAAAAGGGGCCAAGAATCCACGCATCTGCCAGGACCAACCCGCCGGAGGTCTTCATGAAAGGCAAAAACATCAGCGCAAAGGCAGTAGACATCTATGCACTAGGATGCCAGCTCTATCATCTCAACTATGGAAAAGAGCTGGAGCTTCCCTCAAAAGGGGCATTTGTGCACGCCTTCCATGCAGGCAGGGGCCAGCAGCACTCCTTTGGAAAGGTGGTGAGAGCAGATTTAAAGAAGCTGCAGGCCCAGCGTAAACAACAGATCGACTCGCATCGTAAATCTTCATCGTATGATCTTTTTCAGAAAATAATACTCAAGATGTGCCATAATAACCCAAGCTCGCGTGGAACTGCGCATTCATTAAGAAAAAAATTAGATAATATAATAAAAAATTGGAATTCAACATGACGGCGTCATCAGTAAAACATACACATATAAGCCAGCTGCCCCAATATACGGGTAAGCTTGTACACAAAAAGCAAAAAATCGAAGCACTCTCAGCCACGGCTGCAAAATGGGTCGATGCATCAAAATTTAAAAGCCAGATCAAAAAATATGGCTATAACGCACTGCAGAAAACAATAGGCTCTTGTGAAAAGATCTGGAAGCTCCAAGGAGATCTCGGACTTAAGGAAAAAGAGCTGTATAAAATTGCCCTCTACATCAACACCAAGATGAAGGGAAAGATCAAAGAGGGAAACAACTACTTACGAAAAAAAGAGACAGGCCTTGCCCGCACGATCGAGTATGACCCCAAAAGCAAGCGTACCTTTATACATCTGAAGATCCCTCTTGGGACAGGTGTGCACAAGATAGTAGAAAAGTCTCTTATGTACGACCCAAAGAGGCCACAGTTTGTGGCAACTACCAGCACCACTGAAGAGTGCGCGAACGAAGTGGCTGTGCACAAAAAGGTGAGAAACATGAAGGGCCTTGTCCACACCTACGCTGTGACAAAGCATGTGAAAGAAAAGTCGCAAAAAACGGTCACCTCGATGATGCTTGAGCTCTACAATGCAAAGTCGCTTCGCCACTACCAGTACTCAAGAGGAGAGCTTACGCCCACAGAAGAGCTCACCATCGCTCGAGACCTTCTCTACGGCCTTGAAAACATGCACAGCAAAAACCTCGTGCATCGCGACCTGCACAGTGGGAACTACCTTGTCAATCGTACAAAAGAGAATGTATCTGCTGCTCTCATCGATTTTGGGCGCGCAAAATCGGTAAAAGAGGCAGCTAAAACCCCCACATTCACTCCTGCTAAACGGCTCAACCCACCAGAGATGTTTAGAAAGACGAAGTCGCTAAAACATAAAGCACTCGACATCTATGCGCTGGGGATCGAGCTCTTCCACCTTCACTTTGGCACCGAGCCGTCACTACCCTCA
>JAFEGS010000194.1 GCA_018239705.1 Verrucomicrobiota bacterium
GTGAGATTTAACAAAATTCTTTCCATAGCGATTCTCCTGCTATATCAACCGAGACATCATACTGAACTGTTGATTTTATTTGGAAGGATTTTCATCAACAATCATTTAATATAGCAATCAAAATCACAATCCTCCCTAAATAGCTCCCCTTTTTAGTAAACATTAGTTTGTCAGAAGTAGTTCAGGCTCATACCGGTGCCAAGCCAGGAGGCGTAACGGCTTTTGCTACTGTAGGCAGTGAATGACCTGCATCGCCTCCTTTTAAGACTTTTGACGGGAATTCATTTGACATGATAACGCGTACCAAATACACAACAAGAAAAACTACAAGAATTGAGGTAAAAATGGATTGCACTGGCATATTCACATATATAGAAAATTTGATTCCTTGGTGTTGCCCGTCTGCCAGCAGTGAGCAATCACAAAACCAAAGTCCTCCCAGAAATGAAATTGTTCCTCGTCGAACATTAGACCAACTGCAACTGAGTGTATGGCCTCATATTTCCAAACACCTCCAAGAACAACACTACAGGAATTTGCGTAGGACATGTACGTTATTCCTCTCAGTTGCATTCACAACACAGGTTCCCATCCACCAAAAGTGGGCGAACACAATGGCCATGCGAGCTATTCGGAATATAACAGTACACAGAGTTATGGACTCGATTAGAAGCGCTGAAAAAGGTGATCTAAGCGTTATTTTCCCTGTTATGATAGGGATGGGCATACACTACATGAGAGAAACTGTTCGACCAAGGGATCCTATGATACACTCCATAGCTAATCAAGCAATGCTCCATTTGCTCGGTGATAAAATATTGGATGAAAACGATCTAACAGACGAACTAAAAAATTCTGTTAATGATTTCTCTTACTGTACCAATGACTCCTCTTACTGTAATCATCATTTCTATTACTACACTAACAACAACTCACTTTATGTCGAAATCATGTCTCATAAGATATTTAGATTATTTACAAACTTAAAAGAGATTAAATTGGACGAAATAGTAGCGGTGAAGACACCATACAAGGATATGTATACCACTGAACTAAAACAAAAATCGATTATTTATAAATGGCAATTCTAAAATAGCAGGAATTACTTCTAGAGGGTGTTTACAAATCGTCCATCCTACAGTCCATCTCCCTAACAACCAGCGGACGACGCTGCTCCCACTCGTGAGCGGGATCCTCAAACGGTGGCTCTTTCGAATCAACGGACAAATGCCAATTTTGCATCATGACTTGAATTATCTCTATAGAAGAAATATTCCGACATTCAGATAGATCTAGGCGAATCAAATGAGGAAGTCTATCTACAATCCCTTGTAGAGTTATACGGTCTATAGAAGTACCGGCTAGCGAGAGACTTTGAAGACTTGGTGGAAACTGAGCCTCAGCAAAACCTTGTGGTGTTATATCAAGACATCCACTCAGAGAGAGGCGTTCTAGTCGCTTACAGCAACTTAAAACTTTTTGCAGCCCATTATCGCTGAGATAGGTAGAGCTCACATCAAGCCCTTTAAGATCCTGAGGAAAAGTTGCTTCGATAACCCCTTGAGTCGTTATGTCTCTACATTTACTCAAAGATAAATACTTTAGATGAAAACAGCGATCTAACATCTTGTGTAAAACACTGCCACTGAGCCGTGCACCGGAAAGATCAAGCGTTTGAAGACTGGGTGGAAAATGAGATCGATCAGAAAACACCCCTTGAAATTCAACAAGCCATAAACGCTCCAGATGGGGACAGCGATCCAAAAGCTTCTTCATTCCCCAAAAATTGATGGAAGTAAAAGAAAGATCAAGATCTCTAAGAGTTGTGGGAAAATCCTCTTCCACAAAGGTTTGAGAATGAATTCCTTCACAGCCGCGAAGATTCAACTTCTCCAATCGAGTACAACGCCTTATAATTTGTCGAAATCCCAAATCATCAATGCGATTGCTTTCCAGGTCAAGTATTTGCAAGGTATCTGGGAAAAGAACTTGTGATAGGCTTTGCTGGGTAATATTCTCACACCCTCTAATGAACAGATATTGTAACCGGGGACATGATGTAACAATATGAGCCAATCCATCATCATTAACACGAGTATTGGTAAGTCTAAGGCACTGAAGAGTGGCTGGAAAGGGTGCATTTACAAAACTCTCTACCGTTATAGCACGACAGTGCGATAGCTCAAGAAATTCTAATTGAGATCCCGCTGCCATAAATTGCAAAAATTCTCTGTCATCTATAGCTGTCGGTAATTGTAATGCTTTCAATGTGGAAGGAATGGAAATAGAACGAAGATCTAGACCTTGCTTATACCACCCTCTGAGGGTTAATATCTCCAACTCACGACAATCAGTCAAGAGTTGGCGGACGTTCTGATCTCGTAAACACGATCCATTCCATTCTACAATGTTGAAAGACCGAAGTGTTTTTGGAAATGTAATACGTTCGATAGCTCTATCATCTGCAGGTAATCGACAAGGAAATCCCCCCTTTAAATGCAGTAACTGTGGGGTTCGCGCTAAAATTTCAGCAAATTCTTCTATAGACCATCTAGCACAACCATCAAACTCAAGAGCAGAGGTTTTAGGAAACCTTTCAAGGATTTCCTTGATAAAATTCACTGGTATCAATCTTAGCGATGCTGGAGCAGGTATTGTCAATGAAAATTCTGTGAGAAGAGCTCTTTTCTGGATTAAGCCCAAAACATTCTCTACGTTAGAAGGAAGTACGTTTACGTTAAAGAGAGAGAGTCCGAATTTTACGCATCTTAACAGAACATCATCCGAGGCAGCAGAATACTGCACAAGAGCCTGTTTAAATATACTGCTAATAGTCTGTGGATGATGAGCGATTGCTTCCCACCTGTTATGCCACAGCTTCTTACAAACCGAGGTATATGCAAGGACATCAGATGAACTATTTACCGCTACCATCACGTGCGGTAACGCATCTCTCAAAACATACAAAACCATGTCAGAAGTCGTAAAAACATCTTCTGCGATACTGTTCGTTCTTGTTGATAGCACCATACTATTCTCAGAACTAGGATGATTGGTAGCTCTTAGGACATGTGCTAGAGTTGTTAATTGATTATACAAACAATAAAATGCTTCACCAATCAATTGAAACACTTTGAGAACCACTGAACTGATAACCTGAACAATTTCCAGATTTTCTATCTGCTCATATATTTGAGAGAGGAAATTTACATTAGAACTAAAGATTGTATTATCATAAGCTTGCATATATTGCCTAAAAAATCACATGTAATTTTATGTTTTTATATTTTATTGA
>JAFEGS010000195.1 GCA_018239705.1 Verrucomicrobiota bacterium
ACACAAAGGGTTGCATTTTGGCTAAGCTCTCGAAAGCGAGGAGCGCTGCTGGTGGGCTTTTCGTTGTGGAGGATCAGGAACAGTTCAAATAAAAGTTTTATTTGCTCCGGAGCGAGAAGGCTTCGCATCATGACCGGCTCTAACGAGTGGAAGAGATTTTCGAGATGGAGCTCCTCATTCTTCACACTGCCGTGTAAGAGCTCTTTGATGCTGACAAGGAGCTGGTTTTGCTGCGACATGAGCCCGCCATTAAAGTCTCGTACCTCGCCAAAGACATGGACGAGCGTAGCTGCAATAAATTCTCTCGCTCGAGGCAGGTCGACAGAGTGATCGAGGCGTAAAAAGGGCTTTTTGCGGCATTCCAGCAGGAAGGTATTTGCCTCTTTGGGGTACTTACCGCGAATATAGCCCATCACTTTTCTAGAGCCTGAGATAAATTCAACCAGATCAGAGGCCTTTGTAAAGAGGACCTCTAGCGATGGGGTTGATGGATCTTTGATGAGGCGCAGCAAGGTGACGTGAAAGCGTAAGGTGCCATCTGACTGACCTTGAAAGGTGATGATCATCTGCGGCTTATCGCGTACGTAGCGAATTTCCTGGTTGAGCAGCAAAATATTGCGCATGACCTCTTCTTCGTTTTGCGGCATGAAGAGGGTGTGTGTGAGCTGCTCGATGCTGTGAGGGATCTCTTTAAGGAGCCCTTTTCGAAGCGCTGCCACCTCAGCAATGGAAATGGGGCTGTCGTCTCGTTTTTCAACCTCCAGGTAAAACGAGTGTGCAGGGGTGCTGGGATGCTGGTAGCAGATGAAGGAGCGCGGGACGACGGTGACGTTTGGGAGTACGCGCTGGCAGGCAGAGGCAATGTGGCGCGCTTCAAACTGTTCATACTCATTGAGGTGGCTGATGGCAATGCAGATGCCAAGCACATGCTTTACACCAAATGGAAAGTGGAGTGTGGTCCGTATGGGCTTTACAAAGACTTGTCTCTTCTGTGAGCTTACTGCGCGCAAAATGAGGGTGCGAAACCAGTTGTGGTAGCAGATGGCGCGGCACATGTGACGGACGTTGCGAATGCGTTTGAACTCATCATCTGATGCCAAGAGAAAGTGGTGCATCTCAAAGAAGACCGCAGGCCCGATGGGTCTGAATTTGCGCGAGGAGAGTTCGATAATCGTTTTGTGGATCTGCCTTGTTTTGTCTTCTTGCGTATTTTGCGTTTTTGTCATCAAGATGTGGCGGGCGTGATGGGCAGAAACAGCGCCGAGGCAGATCTCTTGAGCAAGGGACTGCATGTTGTTTTGGACGTCGAGAAAGGCGCGCTCATCTTCGATGAGAACAAAAATTTCCGAAATGAAAAAACTGTCGTTAGGAGTCTCTAGAAAGCGGAAGGTGAGATGCTTTGTGCTGAGAAGCGTTGATTGTTTGCCTGGAATGAGGTAGCGGACGACCATCTCTGAGAAGAAGCTGGAGAGGTCATAGTTTGGAAGTGAAAGGCAAAGAAGGTATATGGCAACGCCTCCGGGGGCGCGCTCGCACGGCTCCCAGTGGACTATGGGGATGAGCTGGCGCAAAGCGGCCCAAAACCTCTTGTCGTTTTGGTATGAGAGTTTGCTTTCGGCTAGAATCCTCTGCAGTGTGTGAGACATATACTCTGTATGGCTTTGTAGCGCCATAGAGATATGTTGTCCATTTCCCATTACGGGGGCAATCTGGCACGCATCAGACAAGAGTGTCAACTCGCCTTGGTTCATAGGTGATCCCTCCGGGTGGGGTCACTATATCAGAAGTCGGAAAATTCGGTAACTAGTCATAAAAAAAGGATCGTGAACGAGCCCGTGCCCGTGCTCAAATCGGAAGAGGAGGGATTTGAACCCCTGGACATTGAAAATGTCCCGTAGGGACAGAGGTTTTTAGCCAGGGGTTTTAACCCCTGGAACTGGTGTAAGTGGGCTCGTGCACCCCATCGGGGTGCAGGGTTTTATCCCAAAACATATTTTTCTTCGAATTGAATCCCATGACATTTTAACAAGGCATAATATTCTTCTTCAAATGTGGTATGTTTATGATGTTCTTCTTGACGGTCTATATAGTTTTCAACAACAGGGACTAAAGACTTGCTTACCGAAAATGCTCCATACCCCACTTGCCAAGAAAAAGGTTTTCCCCCCTTAAAATTCTCATGGATCCATTTTGACGAGCTTCCTTTCAATTGTTTCACGAGTGCTGGGATCGAAAGGGTCAATGGTAGATCTATCAGAAGGTGTACGTGATTGGCAATCCCTCCAATCGCTAGGAGAGTCGCTTTTTCACTTTTTGTAATGCCTCCCATATATTTGTAAAGGCGATTTTGGATGTCCATGTCAATTAGATTTTCTCGTTCTTTCGTAGACCAAACCAAGTGAACGTACAATTGAGAGTATGTGTTTGCCATGATTTCCTCATTTGAAAAATCCCGCACCCCGATGGGGTGCCCGAGCTTGCTTACACCAGTTCCAGGGGTTAAAACCCCTGGCTAAAAGCCTCTGTCCCTACGGGACATTTTTAGCGGTGTAAGAAATGTACGTATGTTTTTCTTACAAAAGCAAGAGTTATATTCAGATTTTCTTTAGAATTCGGAAGAGGAGGGATTTGAACCCCCGTCACCTTGCGGTGAATCTGTTTTCGAGACAGACGCGATCGGCCACTCTGCCACTCTTCCTAAGAAAATTTCGACCTGAGTTTTCAAGTTTTCTCTTTGAAATCCAGGATCTTCTGATCATATTGCGGTTTTTTCGCCGCATCCATAGAACGTAAGCTATTGAATGCGGCGAAAAAATCGCACTCTGACGCAGAATCTCTCTGTATTTCATGAGAGAAAAACTTGAAAACTCAGGTCATTGATAAATGAAAAGAACGGAAGAGGTAGGATTCGAACCCACGGTTGAGTCACCCCAACTTCTGTTTTCAAGACAGACGCAATCGGCCACTCTGCCACTCTTCCGCCCGCAAGTGTATACCGAGTCGCGAATATTATGCTACTCCTATTTCACATTTTTTATGCGAGTGCAGATGGAAAAGGATGGTCTATAGCGGAGACCAATGATGACAAAGCTACACGGTTTGAGCAGTTTCAGGGGTCCCATCCAGAAGTTCAACTCAAGTTTCTGATAGATGCAGTTTGCTCTAGCTTTCCACTATTCCAGTATATACTTTTTTCGAATAAACGTAAATAAACCGATTAAAAATATAATTATTTATTTTATTTGTGCAATTAATTAGTTTAATGTAATAATAAATTTTAGGAG
>JAFEGS010000196.1 GCA_018239705.1 Verrucomicrobiota bacterium
AAGAAATGTTAGCCCTGCTCTCAAGTTTGTTGCATCAAGAGGACCTGGGAATGTCCCTGGACTGAGTATTTCTACTCGATCATCATAAATAGAAACACGTGTAGGAGATGATTGATGGTAATTGCGATGTCTGATTGCATTCAGAAGTGCTTCTCGGAGTGCCACTTCTGGGATTTCTAATGTCTCTTCTCTTTTTGCTCCTCGAATTATAAATGAGCGCGAGAGTCGGTTTAAGAGGAAGGCAAAAGCTGTTTCAAACTGCTCAAAGAGAGGTCCTTCACAATCGACAGTTGCCACAACATCTCTTCCTGAAGTGCCTCTAAAATGGGTACAGATAATCATTGCTTCGCTAAAATAATGCTGAGGATTTTTTCCAAACAACAAAAGTCCAGCATTTGTAGCATATGCTTTGCATGTTCTTGGCCAATCAGCTGATAGGCTTTTAAGATCGTCTCGCTGATTTTTGCAGACTTTTGCTGAGGCCTTGAGCTGAGAAAGGCTCGTATTTTTTTGTTATCAAGATCTTTAGGGGTCGTACGATAATGTAGCATTGTCTCAAAGTGAAGCCCTCTGGCCTGCCACCGTAGTTCTTCGATCATGGCTGCATTAGCTTTTAGTGTATGAGCCCCGATTCGTACATAAGTTCCTTGATCAGGCCCTTCTGCGGTAACATAATAGGGTTTGTTCATGCCAGCAGACACCTCGACAATGACAATGCTTTTGTCACCAATCCGCTTTGCAAAAACCCTGGGGATGATAGGTGGACTACATGCCTGGTAGATATCTCGCTCTAAGGTTTCTAAGAGGATTTCAACTTAATTTTGAGGCAGGCCAACGATTGTCCCGTCATCTTTTATTCCGATGACAAGTTTTCCTCCGTTTTGATTGCAAAACCCAACTATTGTCTTGTAGATGGGCTGTTTTTGAGGTAGTGCTTCTTTCCATTCAAGGTTAGAAGATTCAGGATCGGGATATTTTTCCATATCTTTTCATCGGATTGTAATCTTTTCATATCTTTTCACAAAATCAGTATCTTTTCACTTCTTTTCATTAATGACAACATTTTTTCAATTCTTTTCCCATTTTTCCAGGTGTATGTGCCTTTCCCTGTGATACAATCATTCTTAAATTCACCTACATATCGGTCTCCACGAGGTGAAGTGAGTATTCCTTGGCCATGTCTCTTAGTACCTGCATACTCACCTTTGTATGTAAAAAGGATGTTCTCCTTTCATATCTTTTCGTTTCTGCTCTAGTTGAAAAGAAACGACTGTTTATGTCAAGATCGGCCATCTCAAGGTAGAAGGAGGAAAGAATTATGATAAAACCTGGCCTATACAGGCACTACAAGGACAAATTGTATCGAGTAATTGGAATCGCGAGGCACACAGAAACGCTCGAAGAGCTGGTTGTCTATCACGATGAAAACTTCGGGCTGTGGACGAGGCCTCTTGCGATGTTTCAAGAAATAATTGAGGTGAACGGGAAGAAGCAGGCTCGATTTGAGTTTGTGCAGCCACTTTTTGAAACAGCACCAGACTTCATGCTATAAAACCGTCTGAATAATGCAAAAATTCGATTATTCAGACGGAATTTAAGATGACCCAGCTTGTGAGACAAGTGGGTCACCTTCAAGGCGTTATTTTACAGGTGGTAAGGAGCCATCTTTGATGACTGCACTCCAAACACGCGTTGAGGTATCGAGTTCATCTTCTCTTGTGTCTAACCAGGCGATCGCGAGATCGTTACTCGATTGATCAAGAGCTAAGTTGGGCTGAAGATGAAAACTTAGGTTTTGTATATCATTGTTAATGCGTATTGGACTTGACCAATGTTTTCCCTTGTCATCTGAGTAGATCAGATAGACATTGGGGTTAGATTGCACCGCATGTGTTGTTGGTTGATCGAGATACGAAATATACCAGCGACCCTTTTTGTCAATCAGGGCAACTGGGTGTGACCAGGTCCCTCTGTGTTGCATTGGCGAGTAATAGCTAAAGAACACAAAACTTTCGGCATTTGTATTTGCTACAAGTTTAATAGGAGAAAATTGGCAGTCGAAGCCATCCTTATTGAAGCTATACCAGATGGTGTTGTTTCCAAATGGGAGACCACCAAGAGAGTTGTTTACTGCTGTCCCTGTGTAAAGTACAGAGCCATCAGGTCCTACAGAGAGGGAGCCGTAGCCACCATTTGAGGATCCTGGTATCTCCTGATAGTTTTTGCTTGCAAATACACCTAAGCCATCCATCTTGTAAGAGGCGACCATCACAGGCAGGCTTGCTCCTACGCCTAATACTTCATCAAAGGAGACGTCTTGCTTGAGCGCAAGCCAGGTGACCGCGCTTCCGTGTTTTCCTGGGCCTGTTGCAATGATTGGATAATCGAGAGCAAACGTGTCAGGATTTACACCTGCAAATGAATCGAATAATGTCCAGGTGACTCCTCCATCGCTACTTAAGAGAACATACTGAATTGTAGATTCGATGCTAGAGTCCGTAAGATTAACCACTTCCATCAAAGGCGTGAAGAAGAGGTTTCCAAAGGAATCAAATGTACACTGAAAGTCGCCAGCCGTAACAGGCTGACCAAATCCTGGGAGCGTAGGATATGGTCCTGGGATGTTAGCGAATGGATCAACATCATTCCAACTTGCACCACCATCATTTGATATATGGATCAGTGTGCCTGTTATCGTAGCGGGATGAAATGATCCAATTGTGGCAGCGAGCTGCAAACAATTGGTCGGATTTACCGACACAGTTGTTTCGCCAAGCAAAGGAACAATCACGGTATCATCGCCATACCCTGGAGGGACAACATCTACTTGTGGTGAAAGGTGCTTGCCCTTTTTATCCACTTCATTAAACACTGCGATAGGTGTCTGGGTATTGTCGAAGGAGTTATCGGTTGTGACCGTATAAATCTTACCGTTTCGAAAATTCAGACCAAAATATTCGCCATAGTCAAAGTTGCTGTTTGAAGCTCCACTGATATTTGATTGGCCTACAGATATTGGAAAATTATGTTTTGCAACGAGAGCCTGTTCATGCGCATCAAAAAAGAAATGCTTTGCAGAAGCAGGTATCAGCTTTGTTTTGTAGGAGACGTTACTGCTTTTTACGAAGTAGGTTCCTGGTGTCAAGGGGTTGTTATCGGGGCCTGAAAAACGAAGGGATCCATCGCGAAATACATGACCTTCCAATCCGTTGCCTGCACTAAAGGTAATCCACTGTGCATCGCGGGGTGCAAGCTCTACTGGAAAAGAGTT
>JAFEGS010000197.1 GCA_018239705.1 Verrucomicrobiota bacterium
GAGGCTGGCATCGGATCAGGTCTATGTGGGCATCTACAGAGGCCACTTCGGAAAGAGCAGGACAATCGACTTCCAAAACAGTCCTCTCCTCAAAGAACGTACGTGCTGTTTTAAGCATACGAGCTCGCTCTTTGAGAAAGGAGACTTTCTGCGATATCTCAGACGCGAGAGACATACTCACCTGTTCGTGTATCGACACGGATTTTTTCATTCTGATCGACAAAGATTGGAACCTGGATTTTTGCCCCTGTTTCAAGCACAGCAGGCTTCATCACGCGACCAGATGCAGTGTCTCCACGCACTCCTGGCAACGTTTCAACAATTTGCAGCTCCAAAAATGTTGGGGGCTGAACTGAGACAGGATTGCCATTGTAAAAAATGATACTATAGAGGAGATCTTCTTTGAGCCACTGCTCGACATCGCCAACATGTTCTTGTGCAATTTTTACCTGTTCAAAGCTCTGATCATCCATGAACACAACGCCATCCATCTCTTTGTAGAGCATGCGCATATCTTTTTCTTCGACATCGGCTACATCGAGCTTCTCTCCAGACTTGAAGGTCTTTTCAATAACCCGCGCCGTCATCAAGTGCTTTAACTTCACCCGATTGAATGCCTGCCCCTTACCGGGCTTTACAAATTCGTTGCTCACAATGATGTAGGGCTGTCCCTCCATCTCAACTTTCATACCTGCTCTGAACTCGTTCGTGCTAACCTGAGCCATAGTTCCCTATCCTTTTTTTACATTGAGTTACTTATTCTACTGCAAATGATCTGTTCATGTCTCTTGTTTTTAATCACCATTTCCGTCATTAGGTAAAAAATTCAAGAAATGAGGATATACTATGCCAAAAATTGATCCATTTGCCCACGAATTCCCACAGCAAAAACAGTTTGCTCTCGATACACTCGAACGATATGCGGGATCACACATAGATGAATTTCAGCCCTTTATTCTCCTGACAAATTTTCCTCGCTATGTCGACTATTTTTCCAAAGAATTTGATTGCCCCATTCAAGAGGGCTCCATGTTTAAAGTGGCCCACTCCAAAGCGTTGGGAATATCTATTCTTGATTTTAAAATAGGCTCACCAGCTGCGGCTCTCGTCATGGATCTTTGCGCCTTTCTTCCCTGCTATGGCATGCTGCTCTTAGGAATGTGCGGCGGTCTCAGAGAGGACTATAAAATCGGTGAATACTTAGTCCCCATAGCAAGTATTCGAGGCGATGCCACCTCCGACTTTTATTTTCCACCGGAAGTGCCTGCCATGGCTAACTTCACTGTGCAAAAGCAGGTCGTCGACGTACTGGATAGAGAAAAATTGAAATACCACATAGGGATCACCCATACAACGAATAAGCGATTTTGGGAATTTAACCCTGAATTTCGAAGACGGCTGAAAGAGACGCGCCCACAAGCCGTGGAGATGGAGTGTGCGACACTTTTTGCTGCAAGCTACAGCCATAGACTTCCTTTAGGAGCTCTTCTTCTTATTTCTGATATTCCTCTCAGCCCTGCAGGCGTCAAAACGAAGCAGAGTAGTGAAAAGGTCTTTGCCAACCATATGCCGGAACATATCCATCTCGGCATCACCATCGTAAAAGCACTCGATCAAGTAGCAAGGCTCAAAGAATATCGAAAACATGTGCATTAAGATGAAATGGCTCTTTCTTTTTCTTTTGTCTTTAGGCAGCCTCTGTGCCAGGCCTATTGAGTTTGTCATTATTTCGCCCTCATACAATAATGCAGGAGTGTGCGAAAGAAGCCTTCAGTCAATTGCCTCTCAAACATATCCTCACTGGTCTTTACTCTATGTCAACGACTGTTCGACCGATCACACGGTGCATCTTGTCGATACCTTTATCAGGAATAACCATCTCTCCCACAAATGCAAGGTCATCACCAACAACAAGCGTCGCGGCGCAATGGCCAACTGGTATAGAGCGATAAAGTCTCTTCGGCCAAAGAAGATTGTGGTCTGCCTCGATGGCGATGACCATTTTGCACATGAACAGGTGCTTGCCCGGCTTGCAGAGGTTTATGCCAACAAAAAAGTGTGGATGACCTATGGCAACTATCGATCCGATCCAGACACGATCCCAAGCGTCTGTGAGCCCTTTTCCAAAAAGGCGATGAAAAAGCGCGCATTTCGCTCTCTTCCATGGGCAGCTTCACACCTCAGAACCTTCTATGCGGGACTTTTTCAAAAAATACGAAGGCAAAGTTTCAGGCACAGAGGTAAATTTGTACCTGTCTGCTGTGACCTGGCAATGATGTTCCCAATGCTCGAAATGGCGTCAAAAGGCCATATCCGCTTTATACCGGAAGTGCTCTACATCCACAATAATCATACTCCTTTCAACGACTACAAAACCAGGTTGAGAGAGCAGCTAAAAGTCGATCGAAAAATAAGGCACAAGGCGCGCTACAAACCGCTAAAAAAACTCTTTTAAAAAATATGCGGCTTCTTTATGTGTCGGCCTAATAACCCTATATTTATACGGTGCGCTATGAAAGTTTTTCTCCTTTTTCTTCTACTCCCGTCAATACTACTCAGTAAAGCTATTGATATCGTTGTCGTGATTCCCTCATATAACAACGCAAACTACATCAAACGCAATCTGGAATCTCTTGTGAAACAGGACTTTCCCAACTGGGAAATGATCTATATCAACGACTGTTCAACCGACCAGACCGGTGACTTGGTAGAAAAATTTGTCAAAAAACATCGCATCAAAGATCGCTGCCAGATCATCCACAATACAGAGAGAGTAGGTGCTATGGCAAATATCTACAAAGCTGTTCACCTCGTTGCTCCCAATAAAGTTGTCGTACTCCTCGATGGAGATGATGAACTTAAAGGCTCTAAAGTACTCTCTCGAGTTGCCAGGACCTACAGCACGAAGCCAAATGTCTGGATTACGTATGGAAATTATGAGGCAACGCCAAAAAATGCATGGTCAAATGATCCCTGCTACGCATTCCCTGAAGCGGTCATGAAAAGGCGTACGTTTAGAGAATTTACTTGGGTCTGCTACCCTCTGCGCACCTTTTATGCAAAACTCTTTCATCACATTAAAAAAGAAGATTTAATGTGGCAAGGAAAGTTCCTGCCGGTTGTCTCAGATCCCGGCTATATGTTCCCGATGCTCGAAATGGCTTCAAACGGCCACATCCACTATGAAAAAAAGGTGCTCTATACCTACCACGTCAATAATCCAATTAACGATTTTCGCATCAATCTTCCCTTGATGAATGAGGTGTCA
>JAFEGS010000198.1 GCA_018239705.1 Verrucomicrobiota bacterium
GCTGTACTTCACCTGCAGAGGGATGATGCCCAGAGACACCTCCCGTAAACCCATGTGGATTAACATTGCCGCTATGCCAAGATCTTGGCTCTACGAGACTCATCGAAGGGGTTCGAGAGATGCTGTTACCAACTCGTCCACCATGAAAGCCCCCACTTTGTACATGTGCTGGTGCTGGATGTCCTCCTCCGCCTATATGAGGGGCGCCTCCACCACCCATATGACCACCACCTCGAGGAGCTCCTCCCCCTCCCCCATGGCCACTGCCGCCACGTCCTCCACCACCATGCCCTCCGCCGCCACGTCCTGCAGCTTCAGGGCCATTCGTTACGAGTAAATATGCTGCAGCTAAAGCAGCAATAACCACTATTGCGCGTCTCATACCCCCTCCACCTCAGCTCTCACAGTCTTATATGGTCCAATGTTTGGCAGCAGTTTGCCATCAATGTCTCGAGACACTGAAGAGAAGGTATAGGCAGTGCCATCAACCTTTGTATAGATATGTGTCGCGGATGCTCTTTTTCCATCGGGAAGTATGTAGACTACTGTGACGTACCAGCTGTCATCCTCTTTACTCCAAGTGCCCTGACCAAAGCCGCCGTCTGAATCAAAGGTCCATGAGCGAATCTTTTTCTCGATTGGGTCCCACCCAATAACCTCTTCGCCCGTCAGCTCTTTTTGACTCAAGACATCCATTGTAAAGGAATGAATGAGAAAGTTCTTATTATGATCCCATCCGTAGAGCGATTTTGTGACAACAGTGTCATCCCCTGCACTAATCCAACCCCCTACAAACCAGTCAAGGTCCTTTAAATGCTCATAATGCGTAGGTGCTGCTACAAGGTCAATTGAAACCCGTTTTTTTAAAAGCCAGTCGCTATCGCTCTTTATATATTTAGATTCAAAGGCTGTTTTTTCAAGGCTGCCATCCTCGTATGTGACTGAAGCAACGCCCTTTTCCGTAGCGCTTGTTGCATTTTGAAAGTCGATACTATTAATGGTAATATCTATTTTAGATTTACCCTCTGCTTCAAATCTCTCTTTAAAATACTTTTCTATTTCAGCTCTGCCCTGTACAGTCTCATGATCGGTAAAATCTACATAGGTCGCATCTTCAGTCCAGAGCGATGCAACAGATTCAGCATCTTGATTATTAAATGCCTCTCTATAGGAAATAGTGGCATTTCTGATGGCTGTTTCGTCTAGCTCAAAATCCTTATCGTCCTCTCCACACCCACATATGGCACATGCTATCGCCAAAACAGCCACCCATTTTGTTACCCTGCTGCTCATACTTTTTCCTCATAATTTCAACCTATCTTCCCAGATAGCATTTACTCTTATAAAGTAAAAGCATTTACGTCACATCGCGTTTGAGCTTTGAAATAATCAGATCTGTAGCAATCTGGTTATAGCCGCCTTCCGGCACAATCACATCGGCATACTGTTTGCTAGGGCCCACAAAGGCATCGTGCATCGGCTTGACGGTAGTAAGATACTGCGACTTGACACTTTCGAAATCGCGGGAGCGCTCCTTCATATCGCGCTCAATACGGCGTAGCACTCGTATGTCATCATCGGTATCGACATATATTTTGATGCTGAAAAGATCTCGCACCTCCTTGACAGTGAAGAGCAAAATCCCCTCCACAATAATGATTTGAGCCGGTTGAATGCGCTTGGTCTCTTTCTCTCTGCTGTTGGTACAGAAGCTATAGATCGGCTGATCAATTGCTATGTCGTTTGTCAATGCAGTGAGGTGCTCAGAGAGGAGAGCAAAATCGAGCGAGTTGGGATGGTCAAAGTTGGTCTTTGCACTCTCACTCAGCGAAAGGTGTGAGAGGTCTTTGTAATAGGAGTCTTGGCTGAGCAGGATGGAGCTGTTTGGAAATGCATCCTGGATCTTCTGTGCAAGCGTGGTCTTACCCGATCCGGTTCCCCCTGCTATGCCGATAAGGATTTTGGGCTGTGCTGTGAGTGTGGTAATGAAAAGTGTGAAGATGAGTGTCAAGATACGAGATAGGTACATGAAAAGCTCCTTGTTTTGCGCAGGGAGTATACTTAAGAAGGGTATTTCAGGAAACCTGCATGTGGACCTGTTTTTGAAAATGATGCAGCTGTTCGAGATGGGGCGCTCGAGCCACATACAGATGATCCCCTAAAGTGCCTTGAAAGAGTGGTGGCACCGAATTGTGATAGACGATCATCTCTTTGCCTATAGCAAGGACCTCTTCGTGAGAATAGCGATATCGATTATGGTGCCTGCGACTGAGTGAAATGCAGTGGTACTTGCACTCATAGGCAGGAGAGCGAGCTTTCCCGGCCACCACCTCTGCCCACCAGTGGTAGAGGTCTATATCGCACGCAAAGTTACACATATCGAGCGTAGGATAGCCTGGAGGGCGCATATTCACCTCAATGGGGATGAGGCGCTCTTTTGTGCGAAAGTACTCAAAATGAAAAAAACGCTCCTTCACATTAAAGGCAGCAAGCGTTGCTCTGCCAGCCTCTTCTAAATCCTGCGGAATCTCGCGCAGGGAATAAAAGCTCTGGTCAAGGCCCTTTTGCACCACCTCAGCAATGCCTACATAAGTATGAGAAGCAGCAAAAAGGAGGTTCCCCACACGGTCAACAAGCCCATCGAAAGAGCAGATCACCGCATCAATAAACTCTTCCATCACGTAAGGGTGGGAAGGATTTGAGGCAAAAAATTGGCGTAAGTCAAATTCATTTTTTATTTTAACACACCCTGAAGCCCCTACCCCTATATCAGGCTTCAAGATGACAGGATAGCCAAGCTCATGCGCAAGCGCCAAAGCCTCCTCGAGCGTCTCCACTAAACCGCCACGGGCGGGCGTAAGGCCTGCTTGCTTAAAAACCTTTTTCATCTCCGATTTTTGCTTTATCTGGCTAAGACTATGAAACTTCAGCCCTTCCACCTGAAACTCCGTTGCAAGCTTTGCTTGCGACTCAAGCCAATGCTCATTATGCGACTCTATGCGATGAATCGGGCCATATCGCGCCTGGAAATAGTGACAGGCCTGCATGAGCTCCGAATAGTGATGCAGGTCCGATACCTGGTAATAGTCGTGCATACAGCACTTGAGCTCATCAGACAAAGGCACCTGGTCGATACCTAAGACGCGTGCCCCCACCTCGTGAAGGCGCATGCAAAAGTGGCGATGAGCGCGCGGAAAATGGGGCGATATAATA
>JAFEGS010000199.1 GCA_018239705.1 Verrucomicrobiota bacterium
AGGCCAACACCGGCAAAGTGAGCAATTAAAGAAGAGCCTCCCTGGCTAAAGAAGGGCAAATTGAGCCCAGTACTGGGCACAAGGCCGGACACAACACTTAAGTTTAAAAAGGCTTGAAAAGTCATCAAAAAGGTAATAATCGCTGCCACATACATACCAGTCACATTTTTGGCATTCATGGCAATGCCAAATCCAATAACTCCCAGCCAGGTGTAAATCGAAATTAACGTCGCAATCCCCACAAAGCCATACTCTTCAGCAAATATAGCTGCGATGTAGTCGTTTTGCGCCTCAGGAAGATAGCTTAACTTTTGGAGGCTCATTCCAGGACCCTTTCCGACAATACCACCCGATCCACTTGCAATTTTAGCCTGATAGGGTTGATGGCCCTTACCTTTGAGATCTATTTCAGGATCGAGATAGACCTGAATACGCCCTGCAACATAGGGAAGATTCATCGCAAATACCGCTCCAACTAAAGAGACGCAGACAAGAGGTAGCGCCCAGTAGCGCATCGGTACTTTTGCAAGGAAGCAGACCATGGTAAGAACAAAGCCAAGGACGCCGGCTGTGCCATTGTTAGGCTCAAGCAAAATAAGTACTAAAGGGATACTGAGAATGGTTCCAATGGAGATAAACTGCCTGAAAGAGACCTCTTCCGGTATCTTGAGAAGCCGATAAACAAAATATAAGGGAGCAATATACTTTACAAACTCAGATGGCTGGAGACTCCATCCGGCAAGATTTACCCAGCGCCTCGAGCCATTTACCTTCATGCCAATGCCGGGCAGAAATACGGCGAGGAGAAGGAAGGTAAAAACAGCTAAAATAAGAGGGCTGAGTTCTAGCAGGCGCTTGTAGCCGAGACGAAAGAGCATAACAGATAAAACCACGCCTACAAAGCCGTAAAAACACTGTCTAAAGAGAGCCTGGTGAGTCTTTTCAAATAAAGAGTTATCTAGCGCTTCTGCTGATGAGGTATTAAAAATCATCACGAGGCCAAGCGCGTACAAAAGCAGTACAGCTATAAAAAGCATCCGAGGGAGCATTATCGTATCCGAATTTTTTGCCCAACTTTCAAATTGCGCGCTTTCTCTTCATCCAGATCGTTGAGTTTTAAAAGGTCTTCAAATTTGAGATGAAACCTTCTAGCTATGAGCCAGGGGTTATCACCACTTTTCAGAACATAATATTGAGGCACCACTTCAGACACAGCTACCTTCTGTTCCTTGACAGGTTCAGGAGCAGCAATTGCGGGTTTTTTTACCTTTACAACAGGCTGAGGGGTGCTAACAACCTTTTGCGGCTGCACTTTAGGTGCTGGAGGTGCTTTCACTTGCGTTTTTGGCGCCTGCACAGGGGTTGCTACATTCTGTGGGGGCTTTTCTTTAACGGCAATGGGCTTAGGCTGTACCTGTTTCTCCTTAAGCATATACTGATGCAGGATTTCGTCAATTTCATCAGCCGGCGTAGGAACAGCTTTTTCTCGAGGGGGAGTAGCTATCTGAGGAGGCTCTTTGCTGCTTACCACAGCTGGCACTCGATTTTCGATGTGGGGACGGGCCTCTACACTGTTATCGCTTTTGACACTACTGGCAAAAAGCACAAACAGAAGAGCCATATTCACGAGCATAGCAATGATAACAGTGTCCCTACGGCTAATTGCCATGACACTATCATGTACGCTTTTTTCTCCGGACATATCCGGATAGGCATGCGCAGATGTGAGCTGCATAGTACTATCAACTGGTTTGCAAAATAAAGAATTAACACGCCCCCACGGCGTACCAACAGCATAGCGTAAAAGCGATTTTACTTTCACGATTTTTTTGTTAGACATGTAAATATTCCAACTTGGTATAGTCCAGCCTGAAATTTTCTGTAAGGATGTCATTATGAAAAGATGGATCGTCTTGCTGCTGGCTATTCTTTCACATTCAGTACACGCCAAGCCTGTTAAAGAAGGCGTTTCCTTAAACGACTTGGAACTGTTTGCTATACACAATCAGCTCACGCCTTTGCAAAGGGCCATACAGGCTACAAAAAGCATGCGCGCCCTGCGAACGGATCTTGGAATTGCTAAAAGCGACCTCTTTCGCATAGCGCTCTTCATTGAAACAGAGCTCGATCAACGAAAGGCATCCATTGGCAATTACCTGAGTCGCAGAAAAACCGGCCTTGCACGCACCATAGAGTTTGATCCAGAGCAATATCGCATATATATTCATTTAAAAAGACATAACCAAAAAGCGATCGGCCGCGGCAGCAGAAAAACGGTTACCAAGTCGATCATGTACGACATAGCCGCGCCTGAGATTGTCGCATGCTGCACTTCAGAGCAGCCGCTCCAGCGTACTCCAGAAGCTATCCCCATCTACTCTTCTACAGAGTTCACCCAAAAAGGGAAAAAGTTCTACAGCATCATGTGTAAGCTCTATCGGGATGGATCCCTTGCTGAGAAATTTACGAAAAAATATACATTTTCGCTAAAACAAAAATTAGACATTGCCCTTGATTTGGTGACAGGACTAAAGCAGCTGCATGACCAAAAGTGTGCACATGGCAATATAAATCCCCAGAAGGTACTTCTGGATCACGAACAGTCTAGAATAAGAGCAGTACTTTCGTGGGCAGTGGCGGACAGTAGCAACCTGGCTTCTGACATCTCTGCTCTTGGCTCTGTGCTGCACCAGCTCTTGAGCGGAAAAGAGGCTCCCTGGATAAACAGGAGCAACATTAAAAATCGGACAAGAGCTGGATCTGTTCGAACAGCCAAGCTTGTGTATGACCTGCAGCGCTATCGAAAAGCGCGGCTTACAAAACTGATGAAGCGTAAAGAGTCCAAAAGAGTTCGGTTTGAGCGCCTGATTTTAAAAATGATCGACCCGGATGCTGCGCGAAGAGGAACTGCGGATGAGCACTACAGGATGCTCCGAGAGATTTGTGGTATAGAAGTAGAGATCCCGGCGCCTGTAGTAGTAGAAACCCCTGAGCCTACTCCTGTGAGGACAAAGCGACCCTATAAGAAAAGTACACCTGTTGCAGAAGAGCAGCCGCAACCAGAACAGGCTAAGCCCAAACGCGGACAAAAAGCTAAAAATCCTGTTGTAGTAGAGTCAGAACAAGTTTCGCATTCCAGCGACACAAACGACATAAAAGGACCAAAACGACAAACGACACAAAAGACGAAAGGGACGAAA
>JAFEGS010000019.1 GCA_018239705.1 Verrucomicrobiota bacterium
GTTTAATTATGATTCAAGTTTCTTTTTAATCTCTTTAAGCTCTTTAACAAACTCCTCGATATTGCGAAGAAGTACCGTCGTTCTATTGTGCTGGCTAAGAGGCATGACCGGGATACCTGCATAGCGTCCGGGAGTTGCAATTGATTTTGAGACACCGGAATAGGCCCCCACAACCACCTGATCTGCGATCTTGATATGGCCATTTACACCCACTTTTGCAGCCAAAATGACATGGTTGCCTATCTGAGTAGACCCTGCAATGCCCGACTGTGCGATAACCATGCTGTGCTTGCCAATCACCACTCCGTGGGCTATCTGTACGAGGTTGTCTATTTTTGTGCCCTCACCAATGCGGGTTGCCTGAAAACGGGCGCGGTCAATAGTAGTGTTGGCCCCAATTTCCACATCATTTTCAATAAGTACCTTGCCCAATTGGTTGAGCTTGACGTGATGGCCGCTCTTATCGGTTGTGTATCCAAAGCCGCAAGAGCCAATCACTGCCCCCGGTTGTATACAGACACGATCTCCCAGCTCACAACCCTCTCGAATGACCACATTGGGGTGGATCGTGCAGTGTGCACCAATCGAAACTTCGGGACCTATGTAGCAGTTGCTGCCAATAAAGCTCCCCTCTCCAACAGATGCGCCGGCATCAATGACTGCATTGGGGCCTATGGTAGCAGTTGCATGCACGCACGCTGTTGGATGGATCACTGCTCGCTCGTGCACCCCCTTAAAGCCACTCAAAGGGGGAAGCTGCGTTGCAAAGAGCTCGATGAGCTCCTGAAAGGTATAAGAAGGGTTTTCAGAGATGAGGTAGTTTTTCTCTTGAGATCGCTCCGTATCTCGAGAAACAACCACCACACCTGCTTTTGAGTCTTGCATCTGCTGGAGATAGCGCGGATTTGCCAGAAACGAGGCATGCTCTGCCGAAGCCGACTCAAGATCTGCCACTCCGAAAATCCTCACATCCCCACTGCCGGAGAGTTCTGTCTTTGTCTTCTCAGCCAGCTCACGAAGTGTGTACGATACAAGCTCTTTAGTCATTCCCTGCTCCTTTTACTTTGCAGCCGCTTTCGTTTTTTCTGCCTCTTTTGCAAACTGTACATCCATCTCTGCAATCACATGAGGAGTAATATCGAGCTCAGGAGCAGAGAAGAGGCATGCATCGTCGTTGAGAGCAAGCTGCAGTCCCTTTTGCTTTGCAACAACGGTTGCCGCTTCTGATACAGTCTGTGTCAGCTTGCCAATAACCTGGTACTGCGCCTGGTTGAGGAGTGAATAGAACTGATTTTGCAGCTGGGAAATTTCTCTGCTCAATGATTCAAATCGCTCCTTGAGCTCCTCTTCGGCCTTTGGCGTGAGGGTGTCAAGGTACTCTTCATTAAATTTGAGCGACATATCGTCATACTCTTTCTGTTTTGCCTTTAGCGTCGTCTCAAGCTGCTTCTGCACCTCTTCTAAACGGCTGATTTCTTGCTTGCCCAACTTAGAATTTTCCATGCAGTTTTTGAAGTTGACAACTCCAATTTTTGAAGGCTCTTGTGCTGCACTCAGAAAGAAGGTACAGCTTGTAAGAATAACGCTAAGGACCAATACTGCTTTTTTGCTCATATAAAAAAACTCCTTTAATTTAAAATGCTGCACCAAGCGAGAAGAAGAATCGTTTGACGTCAGCGTGGCGCTGTGGATTTAATGGATAGCCAATACCCAACACAAGCGGCGCATTGCCAAAAGCCTTCACCTTAATGCCATAACCGGCTGTGTACCTGAGCGTCCCAAGGTCAATACCTCTAAAATAGGCATTACCGACATCGATAAAGACATAGGCGTCGAGCTTTTTGAAGACATACTGGTCATACTCACCGGAGAAAAGAAGACTCGTTATACCGCCTCGAGGCGTGTGATGGGTATCGTGAAAGTGTGGACCTACTGTATTGAAGCGATAGCCGCGAAGCGACTGTTCACCCCCCATATAGAGCCTTTCGTCCAGCGGGAGATCTCGTGGATGGGTGCCTCCTAGCGTCCTGATGAACTGCGCATTTGCCCTGAAGCGAAAGAGCCCATACTCATAAGGAGCGTAGTAGAAATTATTGAGGTACATCGCTTTGACAAACTGATGATCGCCTCCAAGACCTGCATACTCCAAGGAAAGCGAGGAGCGAATACCCTGCCTTGGAAACTGAGGGTTGTCTGTCGAGTCGTACGACAGTGTTGGACCGGCTGCTGAGATCAGGCCACCATTTCTCGACTCGTGAATCAGCTGCCTATTGCGCCTCTTGTGCTCCACATCCTTCAGCGTGATAAAGGAGTGACGCAGTCGATACTGCATACCGGCCTTGACAAAGGCGTTGATGGGGTAGTTGGCAAAGAGCTGCAGGCTATAGGCCTTGACGGTGTAGTCATTTGCTGAGTAGGAGTTTCTCATTTTCGTGGCGTCAAAACCGACAATCCACGGCGTATCCAGGAAGTAGGGCTTTGTCCAGGATAGGTTGTAGAGAAGCATTTTGCTACCAACTGTGGTGCTGAAGTTAAGATTTTCACCACCGCCACGAACAGCCTTTAGGCCCTTTTTGAAAATGGAGAAGATCCCCATCGAATTAAAATTGGACTCTGTAAAGCCAACACCCACCGATGCACGCTCCGTAGTACTGTAGGCTCCAAAGAGAGAAAAGTTGGCTGTTGTGGGATTTTCTTCTACCTCTACATAGACATCGCGAAAATGTGTTTTCCCTGAGCTACTACCCGAAGATTTCACCGCGTAGATATTGACATTTTTAAAGTAGCCAATGTTCCTAAGCCTCTCTTCCGACTTTGCGAGCATCTGGGAGTCAAAGGTGCCTCCAGGTGTAAGCAAAATCTCGTGCAGGATAACAGAAATGTCTGTCACATTATTACCAAAGACTTTTATGAGTCCTACTCGAAAAGGCTGGCCCTCCTGAATGTGAAAGCGGGTCGTGTAGGCATGCTCTCCTGCAACCGGCTTTGATTCGGGCGTGATAACGGCATCGATGTAGCCTCTAGTCCCATAGGCATCGTGAATCGCCTTTACCGCAGCTCGAAGCTTATCCGGCGAATAGAGCCCACCCTCTTTAATTGGTAGAAGGGAAAGAAGCTTTTCAGTGGGGATAACAGTATTACCCTCAAAAGAGATACCGGCAAAGTGGTAGAGCTCTCCCTTGTAGACGTCGATATCGACGATAATGCGATCTTTCTTTTTGGCAGGAACAGTCGTTATCTTTACCTTCGCATCTGCATAGCCCTGGTCTTGTAGGTAGCTGAGGATGGCCATTTCGTCATGGCGCATAACTTCCGGGTTGTAGGTGCCCTCTTGAGTAAGCCAGCTGGTAAAAACAGAGTAGCTCTTGGTGAGCATCAGCTCTAAAATGGCATCCCGTTCCTTCTTTGTGACGTTATGGATGACAAAATCATCAATAATGCCGGCTCTTCCCTCTTTGATGTCGATAGTAATTGTAACCTCGTTAGGAGAGGGGTCATGTGTTACATGATAGTCCAGCTCAGCCTCGAAATAGCCTCTTTTGATGTAGTAGTTTTTGAGTTTGTGAAAGGCCTTATTAAACAGAGGTCTATCAAAGAGCGCCCCGGGCTTTATCCCAAGCTCTTCGCCCAATTTTTCCTTCGAGAAGGCGCTGTTTCCATGCCAAATGATAGTTTTAATTTTAGGCTTAAGCCAGATTTTTAGCTTTACAGTGAGTGTACCATCTAGGGCCTGGATCTGCGGCTCAATGCGGTCGTAGTCGCGAGAGAGGATTTTGAGGTCTTCATCGAAATCTTCCTGAGAGAACAAAACGCCCTCTTTTGTCTTTAGGCGAGACATTATGGCAACCTCTTGAGCATTACTCTCCCCTCCTCCAATGACCTCTACAGTGATCTTTTGCACCCGTGAATGCTCAAGCGGAGGCGTGTCAGCAATAAGAGAAAATGCAAAAATAAGACTAATGGCTACAGCGAATAAAACCTTCTTTCTCATGAAATCTCACTCTGGTAAATGCAGATGGAAGGAGCAGTATACAAAAGCCGCAACATTTAGCGCGAGGCTCTTGTCGTTTTGGTCGCGGGGCAGCTAGGAATTCAGATTTCTTTATAACGGGACTTGCTGTACCATAAGTGCCCATAATACCGGCACTTCTAAACACACCTGGAGGGATACTATGGAATGCAGTTTCGATAATACTCTTGCAACACAACCTTTTAGCAACCAAGAGCAAAACCAAGGAGACAAAGCCAAAACAGCACCGCTTTTGCAAAAATTAAATGACCGCTTCACATGTAGTATTTGTTCCGAACTTTGTCGCGATGTACGAGTCATTACCATTCAGGACTGTTTTCATAAGTACTGCAGAACATGTATTGAAAATAGTATAACGCGTTGGGGATTGTCCTGCCCAACTTGTCGACGTCTCTTCACGAAAAATACTGTACAGCATGATCGTGATATCCAAGCTACTATTGATGATGTGCGAGAGGCTCTAAAACCGAGCCTTGGGAAAGAAGAATGTCTCGACATGCATGTTGAAACAAACATAGCAATTTCTCCTAAAAAATTGGATCCCTATATAGAATTTTTCATGGATGCAGGATATGTTAAACTAGGGACGCTGGCTCAACGTGTTGAAAAACATACCATGAAAACGCATGAAGGTACCAAAGCTCTTTTTGAAGATGTTGGTAACTGTATGTTCTGGCTTAAACGTTATTATAGCCCAGAGGCTCAGCCCATTTTGGACAAGCTGGACAAAATCATTAAAGATAGCCTCAATCAACCGGATAAATATGGTGTAACTCCTGTGATGAGAGCGGCAATGAAGGGTGATATCAAAGTACTAAAAGCACTGATCGGCCTTGGCGCTGATCTCTGGATTGGTGTTGATCGCAAAAGTAATACAGGTGCAACCCCACTGCGTGCAGCTATCATAGGATTGAGTTTCGCCTGTGTTAAAAAGATCTTGAAGCAAGCACCAGAGCTCGCTCAAGTGAAGGATATGGAGGGTCGCACAGCAAAGACATTTGCTTCTTATTACATGACTCAAACCCTTCCACCTGACAAGCATGGCGAGCTTCATGCAATAAGAGACCTATTGTCTTAATGTAAAACGACAAGAACCTCATCCCTTTTGTCGTTTTGGTCGTTTTATGTCGTTGGTGTTGTTTAAATTGCTAGTGTGTATACTGTTTTACCAAAACAGCCCCCATAGGTAAAATATGTTCAGAATAGCACTCCTCTTTTTAGCCTTTTCAACATCACTCTCAGCCATAAGTATAGACGCCAAGGAGTATCTTGAATTTGCGCTTTCGACTATGGAAGAGGGGTCTGTGAACCGCCGGTACGTCGACTGGGCAGAGCTTCGCAGCCGCGTCTATGATAAAGCAGGCGATGCGCAAACCCCTGCCGACACCTATGAGGCGATCTCTCTTGCGCTGGAACTTTTGGGCGATAACCACTCCTTTTTCATGACGCCGGGCCAAGTGGCAGACCTTGCCACAAGCAGTGGCAGCAACATTGATAAAATCCACTCCAGGCTTATTGGCAACAATATCGGCTACATCTCAATACCGGGCTGTTGGACCTGTGATGACGAGGCAATGACGCAATTTGCACATAAAATCCAGGATGCCATCCAAACCCTCGATCAGCACGATCTCAACCGCTGGATCATCGATTTGCGTGAGAACTTTGGAGGGACAATGGCTCCCATGTTTGTGGGATTGAGCTCCCTTCTAGACACAAATGTAGTGGGCTATTTTGGCGATGAAAGAGTACTCACAAACTGCTGGATAGTGGAAGATGGCGCTCTGAAACTGGGAGAGTATGAGTGGCTCAATATGAAAAGAGCTCCCTATACAATCAAAAACCGCTCTCCGTACATCGCCATTTTACTGAGTGGTAATACTGCAAGTTCCGGCGAAGCCACCGCCATTGCCTTTCTAGGCCAGAAAAATGTCTACACCTTTGGTCAAAAGACAGCAGGAGCGACCTCTGCCAATGAGCTGATCGAGCTGCCTGACGGCGCCTGCTTCCTGCTTGCAACCATATATGAACTCGATCGCCTCAAAAGAGTATACCGTTCGGGCATCACGCCTGATGCAGAGATGGCTGATAGCGAGGCTGCTCTACCGGCTGCTACAGAGTGGCTCAAGCTCGTGTCTTACTAACTCTCAGCCTGCCATCTCGAAATGACTGTTATATATTTCAAGCCTGAGTGGTTGGATCTTGGCGGAGACGTCACAGCTCACGGCCTTTTCTAAGGCTTTATAACTTTCTCGAAAATCTTTATGCGAGCTGCAAAGGTGGTCTAAAACAAACAGTCGGAGATCCTTTTCAATCCCCCATGTGATTGTAGCAAAACAATCTTTCGTATTTTCCCATTTCACAACGGCTGAGTGTTTGACTCCCAAACGTTCAGAAAATTCACGCAGAGTCATACCAAAATAGGTTCTAATAAATCGAATTTCATTACCCGTAAGAGGCATTGACTTCTTTGATAAGAGCAGCAACACTGCTTTAGCAAGGCTGTCATAATTAATATCAACCACCCACTCACCTAAGAGCTTGATCATAGGAACATTCAGCAATACAACAGGAAAGCCGCACGAGTAGTCGATGTGTTTTTTTTTAATTTTCGTTTCCATACTATTTCCTTTTACTATTTAGATCATATACAGTTATTAAGAGCAATCCTTCTGTAACTAAAACAGAAACAACAACGCGTAATTCGCGAGCATCTACAGTACGTCCTTTAATGGCATACTTCCAGACCTGGTATTTATGATCCCACTCATCACGCACCTCTTCATGTGCTCCATGCTGTAGTACATGTAATGCTTCCCATAAAAATATACTGCGCTGCTTTTCTCTTTCTTGAAAATGACTCGACGTACGGTAGCGATTCAGTGCAATCAATTGTCGAATCGTTTCTAGTAGCTTTTTGCCTTTTAGCTTCTTGTCAGTCATATGCCGCTTCGCTTATCCCTTCAGCTTTCATGGTAACTGAGTGAACAATTTAATGCAACTGGGTTCGTTCTCTCGCAAACGCTGTCGCTCATGCTCCATAATCCATTATGGATGATACTGATCTAGCTCTCCGGGGTCTTGCTAACAACGTTGGAACCTCTTCGTTATATAACTCATAACTGTAGAAGGTACCTTTTTGTAGCCCATAGCAACTACTAGCGCAGCTATGGGCTATGAAATGAATCACCATCGCCTCATTTAGTTTCCTCTGCAGTGTGAGATCCTCCCTCCACATCCATCCCAATGTCCACTTCAGTCTTAAGGAAATGGTCGATTTCGCCCATTTCCTCAAACGCTAACACCTCATCCCGTAACAGCTTCTTTACCATCGACCTGTCAGCTCCAGTAGCTATTTTATGAAAGCCTCCTCCATGAACAAGAAGGCTTTTATCAGGAAGCACCCATTTGTTTTTGTCATGCTCATCCCTTGCCTCCAGTATCTTTTCGAGATACGCCACCTCTTGCAGCGCTATTTCTTTATACGAATCGGAAAAATGATCAATCTGCTGCTTCCATTGATTGCTCCACTGCCTGATCTGCCTGTATGTACGAAACTGAATAAGTTCGCGCAGGACCTGTTCCATCTCCTCATCGGCCTCACTGAACGCCCCTTCGTGAGAGGCAATATCGCTTAGTCTACTTTGTAGAGCCACAAGACTCTTTTTGGTATCTGCTGCTAGCACCTTTATAAAGGGATCTTCCAGGCCTGCAGACAGCTCTTCCTCTTGCATCTGCATATTTGCTCGCAGCGAAAACATCTGCTGGACACAGTCATGCTCTACCTGCTTGAGCTCCTGTAGACAGCTATCTGACAGCTGCACCACACTTTTAAATTGCCCTGACAACTCTTCAACATTGTACTTGTCTTGAACCAAGGCCTTTTCAATATCTAGAACCTGGCTCTTCACACTCTGAAAAGCAGCTGTAGCCACCTCAAAACGCTCATCAATCGCATCAACCTCTTTACCTTGACTCCTCAGATCAGCTGCTGCCCACTCAACTATTTTCTGTACGTCATCAATACGAGCCTGCGCAACCTCTATCCATGCCTTGCCTTGCTCTTTAAGCCTGTGTACTTCCCTTTTCTGTTCGATCGTCTGAACAGCCGTGCGAAAGAGCTGCAAGTGCTTCACCCACTCTCCCTCTTTTCCATTCGCCGTGCGATCTGGCTTAGAGATCCTCTCAAGCTCGTGATCACCTTTCCTGGTGTCTATCTTCAACAACCTTGCAGCGGTTTTTACCTCTTTCCATTTGGCTCCCTCTTTCGCCATTCGCTCTTGAACATACTGCAAAACCTGCCTGTTTTTGCCCGCAGATTGGTCTAGCACCTGCTGCATCTCTTCAAACGCTTTTGTTGTATTTTCTAATTCTGTGCGATTGAATAGTTCTAGATTTCTACTCACTTCATCTATGTACTGTGCTACATGTGCAGGTAGCTCTTCTGGCGCTGCGATTGCCCTTGCCTGAGTAGAAAATTTTTTCATACTAGTTTCTACGCCCTCTTTCTTCTTGAGAAGGTCGGCCCTTTTTGTTTCTATCTCCCGTTTTTCGAGCTCTGCAGCCTGTAATCGGACCTGAGATACATTTTCAGTGATACTTTGATAGGCTTTTCTATAGGCATCAACAGTGGCGCTCCATTCGCCTTCTTTCCCGGCTTGAGGAAGCTTAGACATAGCCTCAAATAGCCTTTGAGCATCTTCTGTAGGAACTCCGACTGTTTCTGCCTCTTGTTTTGTCCTGTTCCAGTTTTCTCCTTCATGATCTACCAGCTGCTTTACATACATGGAGACCTGATCTATCCCCTCTTTTACTTCGTGAGCAGAGATAGATTGTACATGCTCTTGGATTCCATGCAAAAACTGTGCTGCCTTTGCCCCTGGATCTTGGTCCAATTTACCCACCTGA
>JAFEGS010000001.1 GCA_018239705.1 Verrucomicrobiota bacterium
GCGGCTAATATTGAACTCATGGTGGGTCTTCTGGTCTACTCCTATTTTATAGGTGTGAGCTATATGAAAGAGAGATCTCTCTGGGTAGCTATGGGGATGCATGGAACTTTTAACGCGCTGAGCTTATTGTGCATGACTTTTTGACTGGAAATTTGCGTGTGGAGCCTTCAAAACTAGCTGCCTATGGGCTGTCAGATACTGGTCTTGTCCGTAAAAATAACGAGGACATGTGGAGCTGTGCGCCGGAGCTTGGTCTCTATGTCTTGGCAGATGGTATGGGTGGTCATCAGGCAGGAGAGGTAGCAGCTCGAGAGACAACCTTTTTTTTCCTCTCCCATATGAAGCATCTACTCGAAGAAGAAAAAGGGATTGAAACGGCCGAAGAGGCGGCCGAGCTCATTCGTCTTGGTATTGAGGAGACAAACCATTTTGTCCATCAGCTGAGCAAGACCCATGAACTGCTTGTTGGCATGGGTACAACCTTTGTGTGTCTCTTCTTTTATCGCGATTCAGTCATCTATGGACACGTTGGAGATTCAAGGATCTATCTACAGCACAAAGAGGGGCTGGAGCAGCTTACCTTCGATCATTCACTTCTCAGAGAACTCCTTGAGCGGGGCTGTCTATCTGAAAAACAGGTAGATGACTCCTATAAAAATATTATTACACGAGCGATTGGCACTGAACCCTTTGTAGAGCCCACTGTAAAAATTGCTCGCGTAAGTTCCGGAGATCTCTATCTTCTCTGCTCTGATGGACTTTCTGACCTGCTCAGTAACGAAGAAATCGGTCAGGTGCTTCGCCTTCCCCTCACCGTTGAAGAAAAAGTGCGCACCTTAATTGCACTTGCGAAGCGAAAAGGCGGCCACGATAACGTTACGGCTGTTCTAGTGGAAGTAAAGGTGTAACGTGAGTGCCCGAGTATACCTGGACAACAATGCGACGACGGCATTGGAAGAGGCTACCCTCGAGCTGCTCTCTACGGCGAGCCGCACCTATTTTGGTAATCCATCAAGTGTTCACCGATCAGGTCAAGAGGCAAAAGCGCAGCTTTTGAAAGCGCGCGAGATGATTGCATCAGCTCTTGGCGTCTCTCCCCAAGAAATCGTATTTACTGCAACAGCCACAGAGGCGCTCAATATTGTCTTAAGAGGCTATCTTAGCCAGCATCCTCGCGGCCATGTCATTACAAGTAATCTCGAACATGCTGCCGTCTTTCAAACCCTTACAGCCTTGCAGGCAGCAGGTCAAGATGTGACCTTTCTTCAAGGCGGCATGTATGGTGCTGTAGAGCCGGAGGCCGTAGCGAAGGCTATACAAAGTACTACAAAGCTGATCTGTCTGATGGCGGTAAATAATGAGACCGGCGTTATGACCGACATTGAGGCTATTGCAGCACTTGCCCAGTCGCATAATATTCCCTTTGTTGTCGATGCTGTAGCTCTCTTCGGAAAAGAGTGCTTTCAGATCCCTGCAGGAGTCTCTGCTATCTGTTTTAGCGGCCATAAATTTCATGCACCGAAGGGGATTGGGTTTATGTGGGTGAGAAAAACACTCAAGCTGCAGCCTCTCATTACAGGAGGCGATCAAGAGGGCGGGAGACGCGCCGGCACGGAAAATCTCCCGGCAATCCTTGCCCTTGCTGAAGCAGTAAGGCGCACGAAGGAGTGCTTGCAGGAGACTGCCACAAAGATGAGAGCCTTGAGAGATGCTTTTGAGGCACATATTTTCGAGCGCTGCCGAGGTGTGTCTATCAATGGACAAGGTCCAAGAGTCTCAAATACATCTAATCTCTGCTTTGAGGGCATAGATGGAGAGGCGCTCCTTATGTATCTCGATATGCAGGGGGTTGAGGCGTCGCTCGGCTCAGCCTGCGCTTCCGGCGCACTCGAGCCTTCGAGAATTCTTCGTAATATGGGCTTGAGCCACAAAGATGCGCTAGCATCTTTGCGCTTTTCGCTAAGCCGCTACACGACACAAGAAGAGATAGTGCGAGCAGTTGATGTGATCGTGCAAGGAGTCAACCTCCAGAGAAACAAATAGAAAATTCCCTTGACAACTTTAAAAATTCAGTGAATTTTGAAAGTTAGGCTTTAAAAATTCGGAGAGAGCAATCATGGAGAGACCAGGTCAAAGTATATCAAAGAGTGGGCAAACACCCTCACAGTTTGCAGCAGCAAATAGCCTTGGCTTACCGGCAAGCGATGCTATTACAAAGGCAATGAACCCTCTCGTGGCCGACGCATTTGCACTCTATGTGAAGACAAAAAATTACCATTGGCATGTGTCTGGGCCATCTTTTCGCGATTATCATCTCTTATTTGATGAGCAGGCAGAGCAAATTTTTGCCATGATTGACCCTCTTGCAGAACGTGTTCGCAAGCTTGGTGGAACGACAATCCGATCGGTGGGCGAAATCCAAAAGCAAACAGCTGTAGCCGATGATAATGATGCATCAGTTGAGCCGCGAGAGATGATAGGGCGCCTCCTGGAGGATAATAGACGTTTTGCCGATGCACTTCGCAAGGCACATGATGTCTGCGAGAAGTACAAAGATGTAGCTTCTACCAGTGTCCTGGAAATTTTTCTGGATGAAACAGAGCGTCGTATCTGGTTCCTAAATAGTGTCATTGTTTAATTTCTTGAAGAATTCCTCGTGATTTCGTTTTGGGAACTCGATACCATACTGCAGGCTTCTCTGATAGGCTTCCAGTGTCTTTTGAATCACAAACTGTTCATAGCTGCATAGGTCTGCCTGTCTTGTGGCTCTATCGACGATAAAATCTACAATCAGGCAGTTAAGGGGCTCACTAGCTTGAAGAGAAAAACATTGGCATGGAAGCGTTTTGAAATGGTCGAGAAGATGATTAGAAGCCTCTCGCTGCTTGTCCCCCCCTCCCCATAGCGCATAAGAGAGTAGATGGAGCAGGACGGTGGTATGAGTATCTGGGTCCTGTACTCCGGAGGTGAACTTGGTCATAGCGACTTGAGTAGGTGCAGTAATAGAGCCACAGGCATAGAGGTTCGGATTCTCTTCAATTTTTCGTAGTTTGTCTGTAGCCATCTTGAGTATGGGAGAAGTTTCTTCCCACTTGGGTATTGTAGCCGGGAATTGCTGCTCTATTTTGGCAAGCTGCACAATGCTTTTGGAATAGCACTGGATAAAGAGATTGTGGCAGCGGCTAGATTCACACACGTCAATAAGCTCAAAAAGGGAGACGAGAGAGCTGAGGATGTCATTTCCGAATTGGCGCTGATAGGCACTATAGAGCTCTAAAAAAGAGGGTGTATTCTTACCTACTGCATGTATATGGTCCATGTACTGTGCATTCTTACTCAGTGCGTACAGCGCCATATCGAGCTTAAGATACGAGCGGTTCTTTGAAAAATAGAACCATTCAGTAATCTCTCGTGTAAGGTATTGTATAATGCGGGTGAGGAGCAGGCTTTCGCTTAAACGTTCTATACTCTTTTTTCTATTGCCTTGTACAATAGCAAGCCATATCTCTTCATCTCTGTTGCACTGGGTAATTACTTGCAAACCAACTCGTGAGAGCAATGTCTCGAGGCTCTTGGTAATTTTGTGATTAAATTGTAGTAGCTGCTTGTCGTCTTCTACATAGAGTAGAAGTGCCTGTGAGACTGAATGAGCAGCACTGAAGAGGGCTTGGATTTTTTTTGAGGTGTTAATGCTATTGTGGGGAATAGAAAGAAAATCGCATGTATGCCTTATGGAGGCGATAGTTTTTTCATTTGCTGTGGATATATTGGCAAAAATGTGTGAGAGGTTGAATCGGATGTCCTGAATGAAGGCTGAAAGCCGAGCTGCGTAATTGAGCCCAGTACTTGTCTGCTGTGAATGCATGATTTGATAAAAGGCTGCTCGAATGTCTTCTAAAGCCTTTTCGATGATGGAGAGAGGTCCTTCGAAATAGGCACGAAAGAGATCTTCATTTTGTGTAATTTCTGCAAATTCCTTCCCTCGGTTTTCATATAGTCCTTGTAGGCAGTCCTGCACATCTTCATCGAGGATTTGAAGATCCATTGCCAGTTTTTTCATATAATTGATGAGTGGGGCGGTTAGCTCATTTCCCCAATTTATTATAAAATATTCTGTAACGCTTGCGCCTGTTCCAGTGCGAAAGGCAAGATCCTCTCTCAGAGATGCATTGCTGTCCGTAGCTCGCTGTTTTCTCTTCGTAGTAATATCTGGAAGTGCATCCTGCCTTGTATAATTTCGTTCCTCTGTGCTTTTAATTTCATCCAATTTACTTATAACCAATTCATTATTGATATGTTCTTTGGCTAGTTTTTCCTCTTGATCGCACTGTTCCATTTGCTCATGAATGCGCTTTATATTCTCTTTCAGGTGAGGGTCTTCCAGAGTGTGGAGGAGCAGCTTTTGCTCTTTTAATGTAGCTTTAAAAGTGTCTGTTACACGTCCTTTTTTAGCCAGTTTATCATACTCTAAAACAGATACCTTATAGAGTATTACAGCCTGTGAATAGGCTGGACTATTAAGGAGTAGTGCGAGCTGTTCTACTTTGGTTTTTATCATTTGAAGTTTCAGGCTCAAGGGAAAAAGCTGCTGCATACTTGGGCAGAGAGCCTGCAGGGGCAAAAAGGGAAGCTGTTCATAGAGTTTGCACATGTCTAAGTTGCAAGTGGTTAAAGTCTCGATGGGTGCCGCAAGTTCAGTTTTCAGCTCCTCATGCCTTTCAAGTATTCTTTTGGATGGAGCTGCGAAGGAATAGATGCTTGCTGCAATTTCATTTATATTTTTTTCTACAGCTTCTATCAACTGATTGATTTCGTTCAACTTATTGAAAAATATTTGTTCATCTGGTGTGTCTATATCTGTTTCATTTGTCAAAAAGTAGCGAGGAGTTATTTGCATGATCTTCTCCCAAATTTAAATTTTCTATTAAGTGGTTAATTTGATCGCTGGTTTCTTCGTGGTTATGTGGATAAGATTGATATAGGGCAGTAAGGGCAGGATGTTTTTTCAACCGCTTGTCAAGAAGGCTCTGATAGTCTTTTGACTCCTTACTAACCTGAAGTACGTTGTTGAGCTTGCTATTTGATGGCTTGTTTGAAAAATAGAGCCACTCTATTATCGATTTTTCGATATATTTGAAGATTTTTCGGGAATTGCCTTTGTTAAAACCGGTTTCTTCAAACATACTCAAGAGATCATCAGAGGATATTTTTTCAAGTATCTGATTGCCAATGCGAGCGATGACTATTTCAAGGCATGAGGCAACTTTAAAATTGAATTGCGACATGCTTAGGGTATTTTTTTTATATTTGAGAAGTGCTTGTGCAGTAGCCTGTGCAGCCTGTAGGAGCGCTTTTAGCTGCCTTGAGGAGTTCTTATTTGCTTCTACTTCGGAGAGTAATGTGAAGGTATGATTGACCGCTCTGATGACCAGTTGATTCTTTCTGTCAATATTTGAGAAGAAATAACTGGTCATGTAGGAGGTCTCTTGATTGGCGGCCAGAAGGCGAGCTGCATAGTGGAGGCCTTTTTCGATTTCCCCGCTTTGTATTAAGGTGTAGAGTGATTTGCGGATTTTTATAATGGTACATCGGTTAAAAGCGAGAGCGGTTTCTAATGGTATTTTGAGCCGCTCTTCAGGATACTCCTCGTCTGGAAAGGCTGTCCAGTTGCCATGATAGAGCATCTGCAGGGTCGCAAGGCATGTTTGTTGAATGAGCTGTAGCTCTTTTGCCTCCTCTTCCAATTGGCTCACAAGTGTATTGGTAGAATAATTTGCATATTTTGTAAGAATGCTTATATTTATGAAATATTGTGTGGGACATAAGGTGAGCTCGTTTTTGAGCGTTATTGCTTTTGCCTCTTGCTTACGCTCATTAATATCATTTTTTATCAAGCCCTGTAAACCAGCTTTTTTAGTCTTGGAGAGAGTCAATGAAGCGCATTGCTTATCAAGTATGTCGTCGAGAGTGCAGTCTTCGATGGGTATGTCGTTTCCACAGGCAGCGTGGTAAAATTGTGTAATTTCTTCATGTACAAGCCGTATGTGATACTGTAGTCGTTGATCTAGATTGTGTAGATCTTTTGACTGAAGCGCTACATCTTGTTTTGTAGTATTCCAAATTTTAATTAAGTTCTCTTTGTTTGTGCAGCTCTCTTGGCACTGACGGATCGTCCTCCTATATGATACGATGGATCCTGCGTATACATCACTAGAGAGCAGGAGCATTAGGCGGGTGATTTTCTCTGTTGAGAGCTCTATTTGCAGCTGTATACTGTGGATTTTCGCCATGTGTTTATGTGCGATCTCAAGAGAGAAGGGAAGAGCGCTATAAAGATTAGTAATAATGCGCGAGCATTTTTCGAGGGTAGATGAGCTATTTTGCAGCTCCTGCAGCCACTCCTTGTGCGTTGCAAATACGCTCTTTTCCGGAGCTGAGTAGGAATAGATCATCCCCCCGATTATGCCTTGCGTCTCCTTTACAGACTGCAGCTCCTTCTCAATTTCCAATAGCTGTGCTGCAAATTCGCTCTCTTCAGGCGGTGCGATATCATCTGTGGAGACAAAGTGGTAACGTGTACAGGGGTGCATTATATTTGTTGATCCTTTAGTAGTTTAAATCGATCGTGGTATGCGCGCTCAAGTCCATCTGCTACTTCATCTAAATCATCTGTAAGGACAAAAAGATCTAAATCACTTTGGTCGATGCAAGGTTCTTCGAGCATTGTCTCCTTTAACCATTCCACTAACCCTTGCCAGTAGCGTATCCCAATCAGGTATATTGGTACAGGCTTGATCTTCTTGGTCTGGATCAGTGTAACAGCCTCAAACAGCTCGTCCAGGGTGCCGTACCCTCCGGGAAGGAAGACAAAGCCTTCTGCATATCGTACAAACATGACCTTCCGGACAAAAAAATAGCGGAAACGAAGCTTCAACTTAGAATCGATAAAGGTATTAGGCTCTGATTCAAAGGGCAGGTCGATGACAAGCCCGCAAGAGCGTCCTTGTGCCATTTGAGCACCTTTGTTGGCAGCTTCCATGATGCTGGATCCAGCTCCTGTAATAATGCTAAAGCCCTTTTTAGCTATTTTGTAGGAGATATCAAGCCCAATTTTGTAGTACTCATTTGTTGCCGGGAGGCGGGCTGAGCCAAAAATGGAGATGGAAGGGCCGATCATCGATAGCGTTTCAAAGCCATCGACAAATTCAGAAATAATTCGAAATAGCCTCCACGCGTCAGTGCCTGAGGGGGGAAGAAATTCATTTGGTTGATTTGTCTCTGTCATGATGGGTAAATCCTTGATGTATATCTACTATCTTGTGATTATAGCTGTAATGAACTACTACGTATCACCTTTAGCTACTCTTGAGAAACTGGTACTTTTCAGGCAGACCCTTTTTGGGCTGCCTTGGGTACTGCTCAGCGCTCTTTTGGCCTATTCCCAAGAGAGAACAGTACACCCGACTCTATCTACATGGTTGTACATTATTGGCGCATTTTGTGCTGCTCGATTTTCAGGAATGTGCCTCAATAGAATAATTGATAGGCATATTGATGCAAAAAATCCGCGTACCTGTCAGCGCGCTTTGCCGAGAGGGGAGGTATCTCTTCAGACATGCGCTCTCTTAACGGCATTTTTTATGGGGCTTTTCCTCTATTTTACCTATCTTTTAGGCCCACTCTGTTTTCAGCTTTCTTGGATCATTGCGCCACTCCTCTGCCTCTATTCCTATACAAAACGCTTTACCTTGCTGTGCCACTTTGTGCTTGGGCTGATCCAGTTTTTTGGCCCTCTGTGTGCGTGGGTAGCGGTTACTGGTGAGCTCTCTCTTGCGCCGCTACTTTTAGGCTTTGCCCTTTTTTGCGCAATGGCGGCAGGAGATATTATTTATGCCTGCCAGGATGTGGAGTTTGATAGGAAGACGAAGCTCTATAGCGTTCCCGCAAAGGTTGGAAGGTTTCGAGCCATTGCACTTGCCAAGGTGTTGCATACAGCTGCTGTGGCGAGCCTCTTTGTGTGCGGATATGTTCTTCATCTTAGCGCCCTCTTTTATCTTAGCGTAGCTCTTGTGGGCGGGCTCTATGTCTACTCATACAGAAAAGTAAATGATTTTGATAGCCGTTTTGCCTTTACTAATAACGTCTCGGGCATAACGCTCTTGCTTTGTACCTTTGGAGAGTATGTGTGGCGCGTATTGTTGTAGGAGTTTCCGGGGCCTCCGGAACAATTTTGGCACATCGCCTCATCCAGGCGCTTAGTACTCTCGGACACAACGTAGAGCTGATAATAAGCCGTGACGCCTCTCTTACTATCCTCAAAGAGATGGGGGAGGAGTTTGCAAGTCCTCAAAAGTTTGTCAAAAGCTTTTCAGAAGAGCTTCGAGCACGTATAAGGCTGCACCATGCAGATGATTTTAGCGCTCCCATTGCAAGTGGATCGTATCGTTTTGATGCCTGTGTGATTGTGCCGTGCAGTATGGCCACGCTAGCGGCGATTAGTACCGGCTTGGCAGATAACCTACTGAGACGGGCAGCTGATGTGGCTTTAAAAGAGAAAAGGCGACTCGTGCTTGTGCCAAGAGAGGCCCCTTTTAATGAGATCCACCTCGAAAATATGCTGAAACTTTCCAGGATGGGAGCAGTGGTTTTCCCTCCAATACCGGCCTGGTATATGCTGCCCCAGTCTCTTGAGGAGATGGAGCAGTTTATGATCAGCCGACTGCTTGACCAGTTGGGGATAGTGGCCGATATCATGCCTCGGTGGGGGGAAAGCTGATGTTTTTACATATTTTTGCGAAAAATTGATAACTGCTTTCTTTCAACGGCTTTGTGTTTATTGTAAAAATCGATAGCATTCTTATTGTCTTTGGCAACAATAAAAGCAATTCTACAGCACTGATTATCTCTGGCTCGCTCTTCAATTTTCTCGAATAGACGTGATCCGATTCCTTTTCGGCGATGCGCTTCTTCGATATATAAATCTTCTAGACAAAGTTCAGGCTGAGCCTCAAAGCCGCTAAATCCAATGTAATAGATAGCAAAGCCCGCGATCTTTTTCTCGATCTCAGCAAGTATGACTGAAGCCCTTGGTTTTTCTCCAAATAGGTGTGTGCGGAGGTTTTCGATTTTTATTGTAGAGGGGTCGCGACCGTGAAAAGCTTTAATCTTGCATAGAAGGTCATAGACACTTTGTACATCTTCAATTGTAGCCTCTCTCAAGACGGTGTTAAGTGGAGTAGAGTTATTTGACGATGAAGAAGAATCAGCAGAAACTAAAAGAGTAGATGTAATTTCTGATGAATAGTAAGTTTTTGTTGGCTCCATTTTTATTTCCTTATTATTTAAATGTAAAACGGTAATTACAATTTTACACTATAAATTTTTTAAAGTCTATACTGATAAATTGGTGTTAAATTAAATTATTATTTTGATATAATGAAGAAAGGAGGTGAGAGCTATGTCGATTGTCAATCCCCTTTCATCAAACCCTTTACCCCCTGTTGATCCGGGTCAGGTTGTGCAGGTGCACGGCCAGGCAGGAGGAAAGCTTAAAACTGACGTCCACTCACCCTCGACGCAGTCGCAAGTCGTGCAGCAGTCAGCTGCAGTACTTCGTCCTGATGGAATTCTCGAATTCGAGCAAATTTTACCCGAAAAGACTGAAACCGATAAACATAAAGACGAAAAAGATGAAGATTCTGAGCAAAGGAAACAGAAGCGTCCATCTCAGCGCGCCCAATGGCGCCGCGCTCGTGACCAAGGCCAAAGAATCTAGCTCATTGACGTAAATTTTTCTAAAATCGTTCAATTTATCCCTGTGATTTTTCTAAAATCCTGGACTTTATCCCTGTGATTTTTCTAAAATTGTGAAAAAAGGGGGGATAATGCGTAGAGATCACTTGAACTTTCTAAGGCAATGGAGAAATGACCCGATTAGGGTTCCTTTGATGATTCGCGGGGCGAGGCAGGTGGGTAAATCATGGCTCGTTACAGCCTTTGGGGAAGAGTTTGAACATTTTATATCAATCAATTTTGAAAAGGATAAGAGAGTCCACGCTCTATTTCCAGACCACATCGATATACATAAAACGCTTGAAACCTTGCGTGCCTATACCAAGATCCCTACTATTTCAGGAAAGACACTTCTTTTCTTAGATGAAATCCAAGAGTGCCCCAATGCGATACGGTACTTACGCTACTTCAAAGAGGAGCTTCCTGAACTTCATGTGATCGCTGCAGGATCGCTTTTGGAGTTTACATTAGAGAAATTGGGTGTTGCTGTAGGTAGGATCGATTATCTGTTTCTCTATCCTCTCTCTTTTATGGAATTTTTGACTGCTCTCAATCGAGATGATCTTCGAGAGGCCATTACAAACAAGAACATAGATGCTGCATCACATGAGGTGCTTTTAGAGCATCTTAAAAACTATATGTGGCTTGGAGGAATGCCAGCGGTTGTTAGTACCTGGATCCAACATCGCGACTTTATCCTTTGTCAGCGTATCCAGGATCGCATTATTGGCAATTATGAGGATGATTTCCAAAAGTATGCCAAAAAACATCAGATCGAAACGTTAGGCAAGGTGTTTCGCTCGATTGGAAAGCAATTGGGAAAAAAATTTCAGTATATCAATGTTGACAATGACATGAAAACCTATCCCATCAAGCAGGGGCTCCATTTATTAATCAGAGCAGGTGTCGCTCATCTCTGTTACCATACCTCAGGGCATGTCTATCCTTTAGAGGCTGAAAGTAATGAGAAAAAGTTTAAAGTCTATCTCTTTGATATAGGTATTTCACATCGTCTCTTAGGATTAGATTTAGCCGAATGGGTCACCTCTCCGCTGCACATAGACTATTTAGGTGAAAGTGCTGAACAGCTCGTAGCCCAAGAGCTCATTGCTTACGGCAACCCTTCAAAACGTGGTGAAATTTACTATTGGCACGTTGAGTCGAAATCAGGCAATGCAGAAGTAGATTTTATTGATGTTAAGGAAAATAAGATTGTGCCAATTGAAGTGAAATCTGGAGTCAAAGGTGGGATGAAAAGCCTAAATGTATTTTTTGAAACGCATCCCAAGGCGACCTATGGCGTGAAAATTTCTGAAATGCCATTTTCCCGTCATGGTAATTTGGAAGAAATTCCCTTGTATGCAGTAGCCAGTTGGAAAAAAAACCAAAGCTCAGGTTATTAAGAAGCGCTCTATTGCCTTGAAGCAAGCATCAGGCTGTTCCACAAAAGGAAAATGGTCAGCTGCTCCACTTCGCCTTGATGGAATTCTCGAATTTGAGCAAATTCTCCCAGAAAAGACTGAGCCTGAAAAACACGACGAAGAAAAAGACGAAGATTCTGAGCAAAAGAAACAAAAGCGTCCATCGCAGCGCGCCCAATGGCGCCGCGCTCGCGACCAAGGTCAAAGAATATAGCTCATTGACGCAAATTTTTCTAATTTGGTAGACTGGCCTGTATCAAGGGCTAAGATATGATATTTCCCCAGACGCTTATTTTTCGTGTCCACGCGATCAAACGAATGCTCGAAAGGGATATAGCGGTTGAGGACGTAAAACAAGTATTGCTTGATCCCAAAATACTAAAAGAATATGTTGACGACAGGCCCTACCCAAGCTATTTGGTACTGGGTTGGAAGGATCGCCGTCCTATCCACCTAGTTGTTGCTCTAAATAACGAAGCGAATGAGACTATAATTGTTACGGCATACGAACCTTCTATCGTAGAATGGAATGAAGGTTTTAACACAAGAAAGGCAAAAGAATGAAATGTGTTATTTGTAAAGATGGCAATACTGAAAAAGGCTTCACAAGTGTTACGCTAGAGCGTAATGGCATGTTATTTGTGGTAAAACAGGTGCCTGCCCACATCTGCACAAATTGTGGAGAGGCCTATATTGATGAAAAAATCACTTCAGCGATCCTAGAAATGGCTCAGAGAGCCTTTTTTGGTGGAGTCCAACTTGAAATTTGCTCATATAAAGCTGCATAACTCGCTAGAGAATGCGTAAGAAGCCCTCTATTGCCTTGAAGCAAGCATCGGGCTGCTCCACAAAAGGAAAATGGCCAGACTGCTCTATTTTGACAAGAGTGGAGGAGGGTATCACCGTATGGAGATATTCAACAGAGGCAAGGGGAATGGGGTCTACATCTCCATGGATGATCATCGTAGGACATCGTAAAGCCCGTAGGCTGTCCGTTACATCATAGGGATTCATAAAAATGGCTTCTTTAAAAATATCCCATACCTTAAAGCCTCTCAGAGCCTCCTGTTGAGACTTCCAAAGATTGAGCTTATGGACGTTGTCAGGGCTGTGCATGTAGATCTGGTAGACAATGGTAAGCCATTTTTTCACAAGCTCTGGATCGCCCGCTCGATAGAGCTCAGAGGCTTCGATTTTTTGCAGCTCTTCTTGATAAGGGGTAAGTCTTTTTGCAAGCTCGGAAAAAAAGAGGGGCAAATCATCAGATTTTCCCGGCATAGGTGAGAGTAAGACCAGCTTGTCAACCGCTTCAGGATAGACACAGGCATAGTGGAAGGCTAAAAAGGCGCCCCAAGAATGGCCAAGCAAAGAAATTTTTTCTAGCCCAAGAGATGTGCGGATCGCTTCGATATCCTGAAGATAGGTTGAGAGAGTAATCTCTTCAGGGGTGATCTCTCCGGTCGATTTGCCAAGAGCTCTTTGGTCGTAGAATATGAGCTGGTTATTTTGAGCTAGGCGCTCCATGTGTGGAAGTAAGTACTCATGGGTGATAAAACCGGCTCCTCCATGTACCACAATAAGAGGATCGCCCTTGCCCATAATGCTACAAAAAAGATCGGCTCCTTTTGCCTTTACAAATGTGTGCATGGGTAGAAGCTCCCTTTAGAATTTTCGGAAGGTGCGCTGGAAGCCAGATTGTATGACGACGGTAAGGGTGGGAGTGCCCTTTTCTTCTCCGAAGATAATGCTACGGCCCGTTTCGAGGTTGAAGAATCGATTTTCAGATTCCGGATGGAGCTTGAGCGGCTGCGTTTTCCCGATCGCTACAAGCAGGTCGCTGCCATCGAGATAGACCTGTATGTCATAGATGTCGTTTGGCTCATGTTCTGTGCCATATCTTCCTGCGTGTCGCGAAAGTGCTGAAACGGCTACTGAGGCTACTTTTTTGGTCTCTACTTTGTAGGTGGGCCAGTTGTAGACATGCGAGATGCTGCGAAAGATTTGATCGAGCAGTATAGAGCCATTATCAGCATTGAGCATCACTACAGCACCTTTTTTGAGGTGTGGAAAATAGACGTATCCCGAGGCAAATCCATCCGTTCTTCCCTTATGGCTTATCTCTACATCGTCTGTTCCTTCGTTGTTCACAACAGGTCCTAACCCATATGGCGGGATGGCTGGCTTCATCATGGCAGCAACCATCTTCTTGTCGAGCACCTCTTCAATGCGTAGCAAGAGTGTAGCTAAATCAGAGGGGGTTGTCCAGAGCCCAGCTGCAGCGCTCTCTGGGTAGGTCTTCCATCTGCCGGCCATCGGTTTTCCATCTCCGGGATGGGCTACTGCTGCAGTTTCGACATATTCTTTTGGCAGTGGGTAGCAAAAGGTACTTCTCGTAAGTGCAAGCTTTTTAAAAACTACTTCGTCCATAAAGTGATGAAACGGCTTTCCTGTTACCTCTTCTACAAGCAGCTGCATGACGCAGTAGCCACCGCCGGAGTAGGCAAATTTGGAGCCGGGAGTAAACTGTACGAGCACAGGAGGGTTATTTGCCGGCTGCTCTCCATTGAGGATTTGCTGCAAGGTAGGAAGTGGCGCCTGTTCTTTGTAGCCGTCAAATCCTATGACGTTGTAGCCGGAAGTATGGCTGAGAAGATGGCGAAGAGTAACGTCATTATTTTGCGGTTTCCACGATACGAGCTTTTCATCTACCGGTTGGTCGAGATCGAGTAGACCCTTTTGTACAAGCGCAAGAACGCCAATAGCTGCAACCGGCTTACTTACCGATCCTGCTTGAAAAAGTGACGAGGTCTCTGCTTTTCCCTCACCGTGGGCCTGTAGTGTACCGTAGCTTCTTGCCCACTCGATGGTTCCATTATTGATAACTGCAATGCTCACAGCGGGAACGCTGTGCTGCTTCATCGCATCATATATATTCTTTTTTGCAATCGGAGTCCCTTCGATAGCAAGGGCCTCCATAAGGCTATTTTCAACGTGGTCGATTTGCATAGGGCTGCTCTCGCAAGTAAAGGTAGCTGCAAGAAAGATGAGTAGGTACTTCACTATTTTTGTCCCAGCGCTTTGGTGGCGATGGCGGTGATGGGTTTCTTTTTGCGAAAAACCTTGTTCTGCTGTATCCCTGAGGAGACTTCGTGCAGGTTTTCGATAGCGATAAAGGCATTTGGGTCGATGTTGTAGATGAGCGATTTGAGGTCGGTCAGCTGCAGACGTTCAATGATGATGTAGAGGATCTCGGTTGAAGCGCCCGAAAATCCGCCCCTTCCATACATGATTGTCAGGCCCAGGCCCAGCTCGTGCATGATGGACTGAGAGATCTCATTCGATTTTGGAGATATCACGAGCACCGATTTTGTCTCATCGAGCCCTACGATTACCATATCCATGATTTTAGCGACGACGATAAAGGCAATCAGAGAGAGGATCGGCGGATGCCAGTCTTGAAAGACGATGCCGGCTGTCCCAAAAACCAGGATGTTGCAGCTAAAGACTGTCTGGCCAACGGTAAATCCCATCTTTTTGTTGATGATGATGCCAAGGATTTCGGTGCCATCAAGGCATGCCCCGCCTCGGATGATCATACCCACTCCCACTCCGAGAATAGCGCCGCCAATCACCACAACTTCAAGGTTTTCTCCAACGAAGGGATGGGCGAAGATTTTTGGCATGAGGAAGAGAAAAAAGGCAAAGGAGAGTAGGGCGAGAAGGAGCTGAACAACAAAAAGTTTTCCAATAAAGCGGTAGGCGAGGTAGACAAAGGGGAGGTTGAAGAGAAGCAAAAAGAGCGGAAGCGTATCGCTACCAAACATACGCGCTGCGATCATCGCAAGGCCTACTGTGCCGCCGTCGATCAGGTTATTTGGGAGGAAGAAGATTTTAATCGCAAAAGCAGCAATGAAGGCACCCAAAAAGGTGAGGGCATAAGGAATGATTTGGGATTTTATGCCTTTGGATTGCTCGCTTGCAGTTTTCATAAGTTGCGTATCCGCAGTGAAAAGATACGCGGGAGACGGGGCTCGAACCCGCAACTTCCGCCGTGACAGGGCGGTGCTCTAACCAATTGAACTACTCCCGCAATGGGCGCAACAGGGCTCGAACCTATGACCGCCTGTGTGTAAGACAGGTGCTCTACCAACTGAGCTATACGCCCTCGTAAAATACGAAGTGCCATAAGCTTACTCAAGTCAGCGATTTTTCCACAAGAGAAAAAGGCAAATGGCCATAAAATCTCGCAGCATGCTACACTGCGACTTTTATTATTAAGGACTTAAATAAATGATCTCTTTAGCATTGCATCTGGTTGTTTGTATCGCACTCTGTGTGGGCTGTAGCACAAAATCGCCTCTCTATTTTCAGACAAAGGGAAGGGTAGTCACGAGCCAGCTGCTCGAGCATTTGGAGGATGTGCACGATCTGGATGACCTCATCGAGATTTTGCCGAGGCTACAGATGCTCTTTGATCAGCTTGTAGACGTGATGATCGAGGCCAGGAAGTGGCAGGTAAAAGAGGGCGTAGAGTGGGGTCCAAGCGAAGAAGATGCTGCCTTAAGCGCGAGGCTATGCAGCGAATTAAACCGCATTTTTGCCATTCCTGCTGCGCGGGACCTCATTGAAAAAAGCCAGCATCGCGCCCTTGAGCGATTAGACGCTTTTGAAACAAAAGTAAACAAAAACGCTCGAAATTAAAAATATTACTTTATATAAATTCAATTGGAGATTATTATGAAGATATAAAAGGGCAGACTTTTTATCTGGAGGTCTGGATGTCATCACAGCAACAAGGAGGGGATCAAAAGAGCCATAGCGAGCATCACCTAAATGTGAAACGCATCGAAAAGATATCAAAAAAGAAGGGAGTGTTCTTCTCTCATGTTAGTAATTTTTTCACTTGGCTTGGAGAATTGATAACTGAAGAGGCAAAAAGTGAAGCCCAGCAGGCCGATCCTCCTATCACTCTAAAAAAATCTCACGTTATTGCTTTGACGCAGCATCACCCAGAAGAGGTGAAGAAGAGAGCGCAATCGATTTGTGAAAAGCTCAATGAATTCAAAAAGCAGCTGACCGTAAAATTTGAGGGGAATACAGGTAGTTTCGTAGGTAAATCGGTCGACACCATGATTTCCAAGGCCAGAAATATCGTGGAAAATCTGCACACACGTGATGTTGAATCGGGAGAGTTTCGCGATTTCCTCGCACAGGCGGTCGTTGAGGTTGACCTCTATTCGCAGCTCAACACCGAGTCAAAAATAAAGAAAAAAATCATCCAAGAAGCAATGGATTTTATTAAACAGTCCATCGAAAAAGATATTGCTGTTCTTACAAATTATAAATTACACTCCGTTACAGATCTCCAAATTTCTTCGGAAGAAAAAACAGTTCATTGTTCTAAATTAGATCAATTTTTAGCTCCTGTTATTAGTGAGTTAAAAGGGATTTGCGAATATCAATTTCATTCTACAGACTTAGAGGCCTTTTTTAACTGGAAGGTAAATGTTGACGAGAGACGAGGAGCTCTTGTTGAGCTGGGGCTTCTTACGATCGATGCCTTGACTAGTCCCTTTAGAGTGCAGGAAGTGGTCGTTATAGATCTGGAGAGCGGTATATCGGAGCTCTTAGAAGCAGAGGCTGCAGCAATGGAGACGCAAGTAGAGGACTATTCGCTGTCGCTCAGTGTTTTAGCGAGCCTCGAGGACAGAGTTACCACCTGTTTTGAGCTGCTTCAGCAGATCTCTTCAGAGGATATGGAGTCCTTAAAGCTACTGCAGCAGCTATTTTCAGATCTCAAGGTAGAGAGTGCCGGCCTTGCCGATTTTGAGGCCGAAAGCCCAAGCATCCAGAAGGGCTTTCAATCGCTTCAAGAGTCCATCCAGAAGGCAGATGACCTGCTTCAAGCTAAAATGAATCCAAATTCCTTCCTCTAGAAATTAATCCTAGCATGCGCTGCACGTTTGTATGCAACATAGTCATCAAAGTCGAGAGTGTGGTGCATGTCTATCAAGGCAAAACACGAGGGACCATTGTTTCACCCAGGGGAGACTGTTTTGGTTTTGGCAAGTACTTTTTGCTTGATGGGACAGACAAGACGCTCGGTGAATACATGGATCCAGAGTATAACGCTCGATCGCTTGCTATTCGAAATTTCAAAGAAAAGAAGCCATTTACCACACTGCCTATGTTAGCAGTGTGGAATGGTGCGTTTCAGCGGAAGGATTTTGTTTAACTCTCCATTGTCCATGCCCTTGCCTGACCTATTTGGACTCCGGCAAGGGGGTCGGAGGGAGGTTAACAAAATAAATCCTCCAGCACTAGTTCATTATGAATAAGCTCGGTTGAATATTCGTTTTTTTGCAGGCCAAAAGGCGTAATGAACGTTATAAAGATGGTTTTTGTGGTTTTGGTCACTTCCCGAAAAACTCTAATCTTTGCTTCTATTTCTTTTGCATAGCTCTTTGTAATAGCAAACAAACTATTACAAAATTTTATCTCGAATATATTAATGCAATCATCTTTTCTATCAAGAAGTAAATCTATTTGCACACCAATTTCTGATTTATCCTTAGGTTTATAGGCCCATTGAGATTCCGTTGTAAGTAATGCAGAAATTCCTAGTGCTTTTTTAATCTGTGGGATATGTTTGAAACAGAGGCTTTCAAAAGCGTATCCAGCCCATGTTTTCCAGCGTGGTTCGCTTTGCATCTTTAACCAGTACTCGCTGTCATGTCCCATGAGTACACCAGATTTTACTTCTTCAATCCATGAGAGATAAAAATAAGAATATTCATCCACCAGCCACAGGCGCTTGTTCTTTGCCTTCTTCTGAAATTCAGGATTTATAGCAATAAATCCAGACTCTTCAAGTTCTTCTAATATGGCTGTAGATTGCCCGCCAGTTGGCATATTGAGCTTTTCATAGAGCTCAAGTTTTGAAACCCCTCCCTTCTTTGCTGCGAGAGCTCTCACGATTTCTATATGTTTTGAGGGGGAGTCGAATAGAGAGTAATATAAATTAGTAAACTCAGGGACCAAGGGGCCTTGCGAAATAAAACAGAGTCGATTAATGCTTTGGGCTGCCGATTCTCCAGGGTGCACGTAGGTTAAATACTTAGCAACTCCTCCAAAACACATATAAAGCTCTGCAACCAGCTTATGAGAAAGGGTAACTCCTTGTGATTGGAGAAATTTCATTGATTCGTCTAGTGTGAATGCATTGAGCTTTATAACTTCTGTTAATCTCCCATATAGGCCACCTTTATTATTGATGATCTTCTTAATAATCCAATTTGCGGCAGATCCGCAAACAATTAAAATAACATTGCGAGCTTGAGATAGGTACTGATTCCAAAAATATTCTAACGCTTCTAGAAAGCCTGAACATTTTGAAGCAAGCCAGGGAAGTTCATCAAAGAATAAAATTACTTTCTTTGATGGATCGATTTTGCCTACTGCTTCCTGCAGCGTAAAGAGTGCATCGTCCCAGCTTGTGGGCGGTTTTTCAGTATGAGATATTTCAAATTTTTGCTTTAGCACACGATAAAATTTCTGAATTTGAGAGCGCTTTGTGCCATTTCTTGTGCCAGTAAAAGAGAAAAAGGTTCCCTTGTCTTTAAAGAACTCTTGAATAAGGTAGGTCTTGCCTACTCGACGCCTGCCATAAATAGCCAGAAATTCGGGATTTTCAGACCTAAGGAGTCTCTGAAGCTTTTCTATCTCCCGTTCTCTTCCAAATATTCGAGCTACCATAGCCCTACCCTCTTTTTAGAGTTTTAGCCAAATCTCATAAAATAAGACACATTCGGCTAAAACTCTTAAGACTTTCAGCCGAATCTTCCATTTTAACCGAGATTCGGCTAAATCTCAAGCGATTTTTATCGTTCCAGAGAGTTGGTACATGAGTTCATCGAGGCTTACAAAGGAAACAGAGACTCCATCATATTCTCTACTCTTTCGATCCAGTACTTTCTCTTAATCAGATGCTGCTGCATGACAACTCCAGTTTCGTTTAGTAGCACTAAGCGAAACTGTACCTTGCAAATAGTTAAGAGGAGATTGCTTAAAGGCTAAAATGAATCCTCAGCAACCCGAGTTTTAGCCGAATCTCATAAAACAAGACACATTCGGCTAAAACTCTCATGAGTTTCAGCCGAATCTACAATTTTACGGCTCTCTCGTTTGCGTACTTCTGTCAATAATCGAATCTCCGAGCCATCGGGTGCAAGATAGTGGTAGGAAATGGGAATATCTCCCTCGCGATACGATTGGGGGATGTGCTCTTCGGTATGCCCAAAGATAAGGGGTAAGGAGAGGGCTAAACTCGCAAAAAATATTTTCCAATACATAGAACATCCCCTTAAGTTCCTAGTGCAAATTCACACAATCAGCAATCACTGGCATGTGGTCAGAAGCAAAAAAGCCATCCACTAAGGCTGGCTGCACGGCATGTAAGAGCACAATCATGTTTCCACCCGCAAAAATATGATCGAGAAAAACGCCTGGGGTGCCTTTACCTTGAAAGGGCAAGAGCGACCCCTCTTTATTGGTATAGGTGGCAAGTGGCCCAAGGGTGCCAATCAGCGCGGTGTCTCGCGAATTTCTCAAATTTTTACTTGTCAATATCTTGAGAATGTAGTTTCCGTCGTAATAGGGAAGGAAAGAATCGTCTACTCGAGGCATGAAGGTATTGAAATCGCCGGCCACTAAGCAGGCCTTCTGCTCACAGATGGGCTCGACATGGCCAACAAGAAAGCGCGCCATATATTCACGGGCATCGGGGGAGCCAAAAGGGGCATGTACGCTGAGGACAGCGAACTCTTTTCCCGTGATCTTATCAAACAGGTGCACTTCAGTAAAGGTCTGTGCTTCGGGGCCCAGTATCTCCTCAGCATCGCGGATGGTGCAGGCCTGAGCCTCCTTACATGTAAAACGAGATTTGCGGTAGAAGACCCCATGGACTTCATCTGGGTCCTTCTCCTCTTCTTCTGGAAGGTTGCCGATGAACTCATATTCCTTGCCTACCTGTTCAAGCAGGTCTGTCACCTGCTTTGGATAGAGCTGTTGAGAGCAGATGATATCGGCATTCATCTCTTTAAGGAGCTGGACGATTCTCGGCAGGCGCTCTTTCCAGCGTAGATGTGAGGGCAGTATCTCATCGTATCTATTGAACAGCATCTGGTAGCTCACCACTCGTATGATGCTCCCTTTATGCGATAGGGCGTCGGTGATGGCTTTGTGCTGGTTTTTTGAATATTTCTTTGTCTCAATATTGGCGATAGCGTGGTAGTGATCCAAGAGAGGGGTAATGGACTCCTCTACTTTAGCAAGGAGGAGCGATGGCATCCAAAGGCTTACCAGAAGTAGAAACAACTTAATAGATATATTCATCAGCTATTTTTCTCTTTTCTCGTCCATCTAGAATATGAAAAGTTCGCAATTTTGAAACTACTTTTTTCGAAAACTGGGTAAGAGGAATAAAAAGAATCCGTTTACCTTGACGGCTTGCTCGCTGTTTGATCTGCGCACTTGGTGGATGCAGGCCTGCGTAGACAATGACGGGCCGTGTAGAGTAGTCGCAGGCGGCAGCCAGGAGGATGTCCTGCTTGCGGTCAAACTCACCATAATCGGGATCTGACCAGACATCAAAGAGTCTTTGCGCAGGATAGGAGAGAAAAAATCCTCCAAACGTGCAGCGGACTATCCCAGGACCAACGATCATATCGGCCATAGAGGTCGAATAAAAAGCCATGTCTGATTCCTGCTCGTGTTCGCCAAGCCAGGTCATTCGGCAGGGAAATTTTTCAACACTTGCGGGAATGTCCTCTTCATCAAAGATCACCACGCAAGAGCCTACAAGGCCGGGCGGCTTGCCTTTGGCTTTTACATAGAGTTTTTTTTCTGGCCAATGACGTATGGTCTCTTTCATGTCGAGCCCATCTTCAAGGCTTGTAGAGAAGGGGATTGTTCGAGCACCCTCTTCCTGCTGTAGCTGTGTGCCCTTTTTTTTCAGAAAAAGCCCAAACTTCTCGATTACACTGTCTTCAGGAGGGTAGGAACAGATGCCAAAGGGGTTTGGTGGATAGAGGCGGATGGCAGAGCTATCTTTTCGCAGGCGGCGGTAAAAAAGGCCCTTGTCGGATGGGCTTTTGAGGTGAAAGTGGATTTTTTTCTGGCCTCCCCATATCTCTTCGACAGAGAGGTCAAGCTCCGGCAGGGAATCAACATTTTTGTAGTAGGGATATTCAGTCGCTCGCTTCCACACTTCATAGGCAAAATTATGGTCCACACACCCCTTTGCGGCACCTATCAGCTGAAAAAGGTCTGGAAGAAGGCTGTCTCGAATCCGTGCCCATTTACCGGCAAATTTGAAGATTGTAGCAAGGCTTTGAGGCGATAGTGTGGAATAGCTTGCCTGTTCATAGGGAACCTGCGCCTGCTTGAGAAGGTCCCAGATGAGCTGTTTTCTGTCTGGAAGGCGGCTACTCTCCGGTAGGAAACCATCTCTCCAGTGTTCGTATGAAAGGCTTATCCAGCCATACTCAGCCATGACTTCGCGCACCCGCTCTTCAGTGTAGGTACAGATAGTGACTTCATCGCGCACAGCCGGCAGAAAAGTTGGGTATGAGCTGTCTTTGAGGTGCGTGAGTACCTGGCGAACATGGGCCATCCCTATGCAGACCAGAATTTTGTCGTAGGAAAAGGAGAGTTCGCGAAGCCGCCTTGCTATATGGAGCTCCCGCTTCCGGTCATGCTCTGAGCGAATGGGAGGGTCCGGCCTCAAACAGCCTTCATAGGCTTCATAGTAATTTTTTAAACCGATTCGAGCTATTGAATAGCGGTCCGGAAGTGGCTCAGAGAGCTTTGGATAGCCCTCTATGTCGAGATCAATGCAAAAGGCCGGGATCTGTCTTTCCTGGGCAGAGCGCAACGCTTCAAAGCTTGCATCACAGGGCTCGACAGGAAAGCAGAGCCGCTCTGTGGGACTTGTCGCAGTGATGACAGAGATATCTGGAAGCCGGCTTGCTGCATGCAGAAACGATCCTTGCAGTGTCTCGGGCAGCTCTACCGCTACACAGTCAGGGTTTAGCTTCAAAAAGGCTCTTCGTACCTCAGCCGCTACCTCCATGTTGTAGTGGACAATAGGGATGATGTAGAGAGGAGGCTTGGCAATTACGTAGTCAGGATGCATAGGCAAGCGCGTCATCACCAAGGGTCATGGAGATCGCCTGGCGTAAAAAACCACCCATATCGGCTCCTTGGCTTATAGATTTTAGTCTTTTTGCAGCGTAGCGGGCAATATTGACGCCATCGCGTACGGTGTAGCGCTCATTTGCAGCGTGAGCGCGCTGTAAAAAGGCAACCACGTAGTCGAGAATTGCCTCGTCAACAAAGGGCAAGTTTTCCTCCAATATAAGCCGCTCCTCCTTTGCTTCAGGAAAATCGAGATAGATTTGCGGCTGCAGGCGGCTGTGGATATATTCTGGGATCTCAAAGGTGGAGGCATCTTCGTTTGTGGTGATGCAGATGCGAAAATCGGGATGTGCTGCAATTTTGAGCCCTGCCACAATCGACTCGATGTAGCGCCGTGAGTCGAGTAGAGGAGCAAGCGATGCCCACGATTTTTCGCCCATACGGTTGCCTTCATCGAGAATGCACACCTGACCTCGAATCATCGCAGTGACAAGAGAGGAGGCTACATAGCGAATGCCTCCTGAGCGATCGATGACCGGGGTGATGAGAAGGTCTTCCGGCCTTGTGTCCATGGTGCATTGATAGATGTAGACGTCGCGACTAATTGCCTTTGCAGCTGCGTAGGCAAGGGTTGTCTTTCCTACTCCGGGCTTTCCAACAAGTCTTGGGTTGAGGGGAATATCGTGCTCATCGATAACGAGCCAAGAGGCGAGAAGCTGTTCGAGAACATCTTTTTGGCCAATCCAGCGAAGCTGGAACTCGTCTGGGCAGGCGAGAGCAAGTTCAATTCCTTGGATGACGATGCGGCTTTCTTGTTCTGTAGGTGGATTTGACACAGGTAGTAACCTTTACATATGCATTGCTTTATTGGATCCATACATCAGCCCGGCTGATGCAATGTTGGCTCTTGCGTTGGGATACAGAGTCTCCATGTACTGTAGCATTTCCTCTGTTTTTTTGCGCAGAGAAGCTTGCCCAACCGGACAGCGGCAGGTCAGCCTGGCAAAGCCATACTGCTTGGCAAACTGTCGGATATCTTCTTCCTCGACGTAGATGAGAGGGCGAATAATCGTGATGTCGTACTGGTGCATGAAGAGCTTGGGCAAAAGGCCCGCAAACTCACCCTTGTGGAGAAGGTTCATCAGCAGGGTCTGTGCACTGTCATCGCGATGGTGGCCAAAGGCAATGATGCTGCATCCGGCCTCTTTTGCCGCTGCAAAGAGAAGCGATCGCCGCTCTCGGGAGCAGCTGTAGCATTCCAGATTATCGAGCGTTTTTGTCGATTTGGCGGTGATGAGAGGGACCTCTAGCGCATCACAAGTGGCCTTCAAAAAGTCCTCTCCAATGGCTGCTCCGCAGGTAAATTCGCCGCCGACATTGATGGCAGTGAGCTTGAAAGGGGGAAAACCCCTTCCAGATATTGCCTTGAGAAGGAATAGGAGTGTAAGGCTGTCTTTGCCCCCACTGAGTGCGATGGCTATCGAGGTACTCTCTTCGACCATGTTGAACTCATGGAGAGCCTTCCTTGTGGCGCTCTCCAATTTTTTTCCTAGACCTGTCCATGGCGGTTGTGCTATAGATATTGTGCTTTTCATACAAAGATAGTACTATTTTAGAATTTTTAAGGAAAGTATACGTAACTATGAGTGAAAAACAAAAGAGAAATGAGCTGTGTCCCTGTGGGTCGCAGAAAAAATATAAGAAGTGCTGTGGGATGCAGAAAGCGGTGCAAAAGCAAAAAGCTTTTAGCCGGATGATAGGGCCTACAGGAGCTGCTCCCTTTGTGCAGGGGCTTACCCAGAGAGTTTTTAAGGTTCTTGGAGATGGTTCGCAAGTGAAGCAACCCAAAGATCTAGAGGGACTTAAGAAGATGTGATAGAAAATCGCTTGCCTGGAATAATGGATATTTGCTATAAGTTTCAGGCGTAGCGTGATAGCAAGCTGACATAGCTCAATTGGTAGAGCACCCGATTTGTAATCGGACGGTTGTGGGTTCAATTCCTACTGTCAGCAATTCTTGACATGTCAGGGGGTGTCGCATAGCGGCAATTGCAAGGGACTGTAAATCCCTCGACTTCGGTCTCCGTTGGTTCGAGTCCAATCGCCCCCATCACCATCTTTTGAGAGCTGTGACCTCGGGTCCAAGTACTAGGCATTAGTTTCGGCCTAGGGCATCAGGACTGCGAGAACCAAGCAATTAATCCCAAGGTTTGGGAGTGCCGACTAATATGAGGCATGGCTCTCTCTTTTTTTCATCATGTTAAATATCTGATTCCTGTACAATGAAAGTTGAAAGGATCGGGAGTTCCCGATCGGCGTCTTACCTCGGTGTATACCGGGGTTTTTCGCTTTAAAGGCCCTCTCTTCGTATCTCTACAACTTTAGTCGGATCTTTCCAAAAATCGGTTTCCTCTTCAAAATCTTCCCCGCTAAGCTCTTGGTATGCTTTTTTGAGGGTTTCTCTGTCCAGAAGAATGCCTTGGCGTTGGTAACGCTTATCTGAGCGAGTGAATTTTTTGACAGGTATAAACTTTGCGTTTTCTCTTTTTAAAAAGCGCGCAAGGCGGCGATTTATGCTTGAGAGAAATGCCCAAGTCTGCAGATTGGCGCATGGAAGGCATAGAGCTTTGCCGCCTTCGGTAAATAGATAGCTTTTTACGGGAAGCTTTTTTTCGCAAGCAGTGCACTGCGAATCTATGGTGGTCTGGATGACAACCTGTTCTGGGGGATTATGTAGTTTATCTTGGATTTTTTGCTCCTTGATTTCAAAAAGTATGGGAGAAATGTAGTGTGTGCGATAGGACTGTTCGATCTGGGGGTGGCCGCTTTTGCTGAACCGCAGCTCTTGTTTACTTTTTGAAATATATCCCGTAAACTTAGGTTTAAGCCCTTTTTCTTTTGCCCAGGCGCGAAAACACTTCATATAGAAGGAAATTTTGTTTAAATTCCCGAGAATAACGCGCTCAAGGTAGGGGATTTTTCCTTTTTTCCAGTCGAGGACTTGTTCTGGCTTAAGAAGCTTCATGCCAAGAAATACGTCGATGGGGCTTACGTAGTTTTGCTGCAACAGGGCTTCTTCAGATGCTTGAAAGACACGCTGCTGTAAACGTTTTTGGTTGTCGTGCATTTTACTTTCTTCACTAGGGTTAGCAGGGTATTTTACGTTAAACCGTTTGTTGCCGCAAGCTCTGTTTTCGCCAATGGGGGGATTTACGCAAATTTTACGCACTAGACTGGAATCCGTTGCACCAAATATGCTAAATCGGACTTATTGTGGTATAAATGGCATAATTGGTGCAGCGTGTCGCGGGAGAGTGTCAAATTATTCAAGGAGAGATCGGAGATAAAATGAAAGACTATACCATACCCATTACAGTACAGGTAGCGCTTGGAGATTGGGTAAATAAAAGGGGCCGGGGTCTGCGATGTGCGATTCCCATTGCAGACCCTGCCCCCTTTTATACTGGTCCCTTTTATTGTTTTTGATATTTTACATCAATTCAAAAGTTAAATAGATATTTTTGCTTTTGTAATACACAACTTGAGTTAAAATAATTAATTTGATAACATCTAGCATAGATGGATCAAATAGTATTCTTTATAATCTGACTATGTAATCACCGAGATCTAACATAGCAAAAGAAAATTGAGGGCGCATGTCAATAGATTTTACTTTTACACGTGCGGAAGGGTCGTACCATGCCTCTTTTGAAGAGACCCATACCCCCACAGAAAAAGAGATCTCTGTTGGGGGAAGAAACTATAAAATTTTGGGGAGTGAAAAGGATATTGAGTTTCTGCGGTCTCAATTAGCTAACGTAAATGACTTTGAAAGCATGGAACATCTCGAGGCTACGTTGAGTCATGCTGGTCCATATATGAAAACGGAGTCTATTTTCCAAAAAACTGTGGCCAGGACGATGCCTTCAGGCACTATTATTCAGACTGAGAAAGGTAGTGCGATGCATACACTGCTTCAGGCGTGGGTAAAAGATCATGATTTCGCTGGTGTTGTCATGGCGATTGATGAGGAAACAGTAATTTTAAAGCAAGGATATGGAAAAGCTAGAGAGGGGGATACTCAGCCCATCTCTCCAAACACACGATTGCCCATAGGTTCTTTAACTAAACCAATAACCTGTGAAGCAATTTCCCAATTAGTTCAAGAAAAGAAGTTTAGTGGGCAGACCAATCCTGCAGAAATCAAGGCACTTCAGTTTCTTCCAGACAATTTCCGAAAGCACATGGACCAAGGGGTACTCCAGCTCTTAAAAGACGTTACTTTACTCGATTTAATGAAC
>JAFEGS010000200.1 GCA_018239705.1 Verrucomicrobiota bacterium
TTGTAGCTCAAACAGAGCAGTCTCTCAACAATATCGGTGCCATTTTAGCAAAAGAGGGCCTAAACTTTGAACATGTGGTCAGCTCGACGGTCTACCTTAAGGATATGGAAGATTTTGCGTTGATGAATAGCGCATATTCAGCTCGCTTTAACAGCCTCATTAAGCCATCCAGAACAACGATACAAGCAGCAAAGCTTCCGAAAAGTGCCCGGGTTGAAATCACCTGCATCGCGCTTCGAAATATGAACCACAAGATCCATCGAATCAATACCGAATATGCCCCTCAAGCGATTGGCCCCTACTCTCAAGCCATTTCTGCCGGGCCTTTTCTGTTTCTCTCAGGACAAATCCCTATGCATCCTGAGGGTGCCGCAATTACGGTTGAAGACATCGAAGACCAAACCGAACAGGTCATGAATAATATGGGGGCAATTTTAGCACAAGCGAACATGTCCTTTGACAATGTCGTCAGTTCGACCGTCTATCTTCAGGACATGGGAGATTTTGCTGTCATGAATAAAATCTATGCCGGCCGCTTTAATAACGTTGTAAAGCCATCCAGAACCACGATCCAAGCAGCAAAGCTTCCCAAAGAGGCCCGAGTTGAAATTACCTGCATTGCTTTCCGTAACATGAGCAGTCTTTAAAATGTAACAATGAGGATGAAATGTCGATTGATCGAGTAGAGTTCCGTCAGACAGAGCCTCCTAGGCTAGAAGATGACACAGCGTGCCCCTGCTCGCTACGCCCCCTCATGAGCTGGTGTCGGGCAAAAATTGCAACCCTCTCCCAGTCAATCAACACCGTAGCGCTCTTCAGCCTGGGGTTCGATCTGCACAGAATGCACAGATGGGCTCGGGCCGCCGATCCCTTCATGTCCAGCCACACATTTCCGGGCGTAAAAATACCGACATTCCACTTTGCAACCCTTCCGACAGTCACATCGGAAATTTATTACTACCATAGAGATGAAGGGCCATTTGTCATCGATAATGGAGAGGGCTCTATTTTTGCCTATATCGTAGATATGCTGCGCGATGCGAGCATTACTCCCGACAACATCATCTTTACCAGCAGCACCAAGGCGAGAGGAAATTTTACACTCTTTTTAAATGATGCACTGGGAGAAAAGAGGGTTCACGAGAAGCAATACACCCTCCAGAGATGTGCACAAGAGGCACTCAAAAATTGGGCAAGTGCTGACAAAGTCAACGTGACCGTGCAAGCAAGGCACGTCGTGTGCGATATGATGTCTCGATACTTTTTTGGCTGTGCAGACACAGATCGGAGCCTCTCATTCGCCATGACGACCTTTTTTGACTATATTCAAGCAAGATTTGGCCAAAAGAGCTTTGACAAAACGAAAATCTCTGACGCTCGAGAAAAATTTTGGAGTGCCATTAATACTGCTTTCGCCAATCCACAAAGTCTCGCCTTCACACTTCGCGCGAAGATGCAAGACGTAGGCCTCACTGAAAAAGAGACAAAAATGATGCTGTTCTCCCTCTTTTTTGCCGGCATCGATAGTACAACCCAGTCCCTCATCTACCTCATTTATGAGTGCGCTAAAGACCAGGCTCTGCAGCACTCTCTACGCAATGAGGCTGAAAAGGTCGAGCTGCTTATTTTGGAGGCTTTACGCCTCTTTCCTCCGGTGATTGGTGTTGATAGAGTAGCGAGGGAAGACTGTGAGCTGGTGTCCGCATCGGACGGGAGCCAAACAGTCTATCACAAAATTGCTAAAGGAGATCGCATCTGTCCCGCTCCAAGCATCATTGCTCGCTGCCCTTTTTTGTTCCCCAATAAGCCTAATGAGTTTATTCCAGCAAGGTGGGAAGGTAACACCCAGTCACTCATCTCTTTGCCTTGGCTCCCCTTTGGCAGCGGCAAAAGTCTTTGTCCCGGCTGGAGACTCTATAAAAATTTTACTGAGTTCTTCCTCACTAAAATGCTACAAAATTATTCTTTAAAACTTCTCAGCACTGCCGCCCCCGCCCAAACCGGCTCCTTCATCAACAAACTCTCAAAAGAGGTGGTCGTCACTGTCAAAGCACACGAACATTGATAAATATACTGAGGAGATGATGACAGGAGGAGCCTTTTTTCACAGCGTCAACTGTGCAAGTATGTTTTGTATCTCTTCGTGTAATTCATACGCTCTCGTTAAGCGAGGATCCATATAGATCGCTTTCATCAAGGCGCTATTTGCTCTTTTCCACTCGTTTCGTTTTCCAAACACTTTGCCCATTTCCATATAGGCGGGAGCATATTCCGGGTCAAGCTCAAGTGCCTGGTGAATCATCTCCTCTGCCTCATCTAGTCTTCCTTCCGCAGTTAATAGTGTAGCATGCGCAGCACGAGCAAAGGTGCTTTTTGGATTTAACGCCAGTATTGTTTCCAGGGACTCTCTTGCATCTTCTTTCATTCCTCTGAAAAAGAGCGCCCTCGCGAGCACCTCATGTGCTTTACTATATGTTGGATGGTACTGGATGGCTTGTCGCGCACAGTCTACTGCTTGCTGTGACAATCCTCGACGTAAGCCTAGTATGGCAGACTCAGTAAGAGCAAATGGCGACTCGTTATCGTTCTCCAGTGCCTCCCTCTCTGTACGTTCTGCACCTTCATAGTTTCCTTGTCGAGCCAAGAGCGAAGCACGCAGTGCCTGTCCGTAAGAGAGGCTTCTCTGACAACAGGTAGTTATAGACATCACTTGCGATACATGCACTCCATATACTTGGGTGACATTTGAAAATAGACGGTGAATTTTGTCCATATCGCATAGCGCGTGCGCATCCAGTTCTTTTTTAAAATCACTAGTCCAATCAAAATCAGGAGATGGCATGATGAGGTGATTTTTCGTGATCCATAGCTGCTGGATAGTCCGCAGATACTTTGGCGAAATCTTTTCAATATCAGTTATTTTTTTATTATCAATAAAAAGTGCATCTATGTCGTAGGCAATAGCGGTAAGAATTTCTTCCTGTTCATTGCTCGAAAAAAGCGAAGTAAAATCGCTAAGAGCGATAGCATAATGGCCATTGGGAAGTGCGTCGTAGCCTATCTCTTTTGATTGAAGATATTCCCTTGTTGAAAGTGCGTTCATGTTTACGTACCAGGAGTTTTCAACCTATTGTACATAACAGATAGAATTTCCTGAATGGAATTCAGCAAGTCTAGATGAAC
>JAFEGS010000201.1 GCA_018239705.1 Verrucomicrobiota bacterium
GTGGAGCGAGTACCGCCGGCCAGATTTTCCCGCACAATGCGAAAATCGTCTTCAGATATATGGGTAAAGTGAGGGCTTCCCGCACAATCGCCAACAGCCCACACATTGGGCGCTGTTGTCTCCAGCCGTTCATTGACTTTGATATACCCCTTATCTGTCACCTGGACGTGAGCAAGCTCTAGCCCAATCCCTTCTGTGTTAGGTGTACGGCCGGTTGCAACGAGGAGGTGCGTCCCGTTTAGCACCAAATCGGTCTCTCCCTGCTTCACATACAGCTTCACCCATTGGCCCGATTTTCCTTCGACGCGAATGATACGTGTGTTAGTAACAACCCCAATGCCCTCTGCCTGCAGTAGCCTCTGTATCTCCTTAGAGACATCTTCATCCTCTTTGTGCACAAGAGTGCTATTTCGATCGATGATCGTCACTTCGCTGCCAAAGCGCCTCATCGCCTGACCAAGCTCAAGCCCCACATACCCCCCTCCAAGGATCAACAGATGTTTGGGTATTTGGTCTAGCTCGAGCGCTTCGATATGCGTAAGAGGAGCTGCCTCAGCAAGGCCGGGAATGGGATCGATCTTGGCACGAGTGCCTGTGTTGATAATAACATTTTTTCCGCGCAGCACTCGTGTAGCACCATCGTCAGTGGCAACCGCGATCGTCTTCGGCCCAACAAATCGGCCGCTGCCCCTGATAAGCTCTGCCCCACTGGCCTTAAACTTATCCAGATGCATTGTCACGAGCCCCTCTACCATTTTGCGCTTGCGATCGCGGATCCCAAGCATATTGATTTTGCACGCCTCTTTGGTGATCCCAAACTCAGGACTTCTCCAAAAATAGGAGGCTACCTTTGCACTGTGAATAATATTTTTACTTGGCAGGCATGCAATATTGGGGCAGGAGCCGCCAATATATCTTCTCTCTACGACTGCAACGCTCTTGCCCTCGCTGGCAAGCGTCCAGGCAAGAAGCTTCCCACCTGCCCCACAGCCCAGTACCAGCACATCATATTCTGTCTTCATTGTACCCTCTTATATTTTTTTGCACTCTAGTCTCGAAAGTAGGTATTTGTCAAATAGAGGTTTGTGGTAGAATACGTTCCCCGTTATTTTGCTTTGAGGAACCCCAATGAAGATTACCTTTCCTGATGGTCAGGAGCGTGCATACAACCCAGGCGTAACAGGCCTTGAAATTGCCGCTCAGATTAGTCCTAGCCTTGCCAAAGCTGCTGTGGCCATGTTGGTCAACGGCCAGCTTCGCGATCTCGATGAGAAGCTTGTAGCTGACTCTTCCTTAGTCTTTCTAACCACGAAAGACACGCAAGGACTGGATGTAATGCGCCACACGACCACCGCGCAAGGACTTGCTCGGGCTGTTAAGGAGCTCTTCCCTCAAGCCAAGCTGGCCATTGGCCCTACTATCGACCACGGCTTTTACTACGATATTGAGCTCGACCAGTCGCTCTCAAGTGATGACCTGCCCAAAATCGAAGAGGCCATGAGACGCATCATTGCAGAAAATAACCCTGTTACGCGAGAGCTTTGGCCGGCAGAGGCTGTTAAAGACTACTTTGCCAAGAGAGGCGAGACCTACAAAGTAGAGATCGTGTCCGATGCTATTGCCAAAGGGCAGCTACTTCCTGGCGACCAGCTCTCTATTTACCGCCAGAGCGTCAAAAATGGCGAAGATTTTATCGACCTCTGCCGAGGCCCACACACACGAGCTACAGGACAAATTTCAAGCTCATTCCGTCTCACTCACCTGGCAGGCGCCTACTGGCGTGGTGACAGCAAAAATAAAATGCTCACACGTATCTATGGGCTCTCATTCATAAACGATCAGGCTCTTAAGGCTCACATCGCCATGCTGGAAGAGGCTGCAAAACGAGACCATCGCAAACTCGGTAAAGAGCTGGAGCTCTTCACTATCGTCCCCGATGCGATCGGGTCAGGCCTACCCTTGTGGCTGCCTAAGGGCACCATTATTCGCGATGAGCTGGAAAAATGGGCAAAAGAAGAAGAAAACAAGGATGGCTACGTACGCGTTGCTACCCCTGTTTTGACAAAAGAGAGCCTCTATTACTGCTCAGGACACCTCCCCTACTACAAAGAGGACATGTATAGCCCCATGGAGATCGATGGAGAGCGCTATTACTTGCGCCCCATGAACTGCCCTCATCACCACCATGTCTACCTGAGTAAGCCGCGCTCCTACCGCGACCTGCCCTTGCGCATCGCAGAGTATGGCAGCGTCTACCGCTACGAGGCACATGGAGGACTCTCAGGCCTTATGCGCACAAGGGGTTTTTGCCAAAACGATGGCCACCTCTACTGCCGTGAAGACCAGGCGGAAGAGGAGTTTATCAAGGTAATGAAGCTGCATGCTCGCTACTACGAGACTCTAGGTATTAAAGAATTTTATATGCGCCTCTCCAAACCCGATCTCGGTAAGCTGGAAAAGTATGTAGATGCCCCTGAAAAGTGGCTGAAGGCACTTGCCATCATTGAGTCTGCCATGAAGAAGTCGGGTCTGCCCTACATAGAGGCAGAAGGAGAAGCTGCCTTCTATGGCCCTAAAGTTGACTTTCAGATTAAGAGCGTTGTTGGGACGGAGTATACCATTTCGACCAACCAGCTCGACTTTCTTGCAACTGAGCGCTTTGGCCTCACCTACAGAGGGGCAGACGGCAAAGATCACCCAGTTTACGTGATTCATAGAGCGCCACTCGGATCGCACGAGCGCTTTGTGGCCTTTTTGATCGAGCATTTTGGGGGCCATTTCCCACTGTGGCTGGCACCTGTGCAGATCATCGTCACAGGCATTGCAGAAAAGCACAACGAGGCAGTGGTGCAGCTTGTGCAAAAACTTCGAGAAGAGGGTTTTAGAGTAGAGGCTGATGAGAGTAGCGAAAAGATCAACTATAAGGTGCGGCAGTATTCTCTGCAGAAGGTACCGGTTATCCTGGTGCTTGGTGATCAGGAGATTGCCAACCAGACGGCTACTATAAGACGATTAGGCTCTCCAAAGCAAACCACACTTCCTGTGTCTGAGCTCATTGCTCAGCTGGGAGAAGAGGTGCGCACGAAGCAGCTACCGGCCTTTCACAGTAACGACCTTTAACGACAAAAAGGACCAAAACGACAAACGACACAAACGACGAAAAGGACGAAAACGACTTAA
>JAFEGS010000202.1 GCA_018239705.1 Verrucomicrobiota bacterium
AAATATCTTCATGCAGCTCAAGATGCTCGATCACCACCTTCTCGAGCTCTGAATCCCAAAAGATTGCAACGCGCTTTTTTTCTGCCTGTGGGGCGCAGGAACTCTCTTGAATGAAATTTAAAACAGCTTGAATGTGTTTACATATCCCAAGAGAGTTGACATGATAGTCAGGGCAGCTACAAGAATTGCTTTTCTCCGTCAGCGATCGTATTTCGACAAGATAAGAGACACCTGACTCTCCAACAATTTCGTAATCTGTTAGCGGAAAATGATCCTTGTCAATCGCCGTAATCTCAGCTGTCATTTTGCCGGCTCGATCAACGCGCATCTTCACTTCTTCATCTACTGACGTGAGAACTACCCCCTTTCCCCTCATAGCACACCTCCAATCAAGATTTGTCGGCGATGATAGGCTATCGTCCTTTTAACCTCAAGAGCATCAGAACGGTTCAGAAAGAAATTGTTCAAGAGAAATTCCGGTTACACTCTCAGATTCAAATGGGGTACTGCAAATAACTCGTACCTTGCTTTTAGGAAATTGATGTTTTGCCCACGCAAATTCGATTGGTGAGCTTTGTCCGCGCTTTACTTCCAGATATTCTTTAGGCTGAACAACAAAGTCCATCTCATGCTCTGCATTCTCCCAAAAGTAGAGGGGGTCAAGAGCCATCTCACCTCGTATGGCCCTTCTTCGAACGAGCTCTTGTGCTACGAGCCATTCGTAAAACAGGGCTTGATCATGGGTGGAAAGTTCCTGAAAATCCTGCACGCGTCGTATCCGTGCCGGATGATACGCAATGGCGACAAGAATATTTGTAAAATGAAATTTGCAAGGTCTTCTCAGTATGCCGATGTTGCGGTGCTGGTCCCAGGGAAAAGAAGGTAAAATACAAGCGAGATCTCCAAAAAGCTCCATATAGCCAGCAGCAACTGTATTGTTTGCCAAACCTGCCTCTTTGGCTAAATTTGACTGGCCGATGGGAGAACTTCCCATGCGAAAGAGCGCGCTGAAGATATTGAGCATGGATACTCGCGAACGGCCACTTGCAGCCACTTCTCCTTCTACCCAATCACGGACAAGTTCAATGACATACTCTGGGATTACCCCGTTTTGCACAAGCTCCGTGCATGCTATCGGTGATCCTCCAGAGAGGAGATAAGGAATAAGACAGTCATTTTTTAAGAAATTCCCACACACTCTTTTAAATTCTGGATAGCCAAGAGGAGTGAAGAAGTAGTTGGACCTTTCAAGTTTTCCTTTCCTACCAGGCAGCCTCTCAGAGCCTCGTCGAAGGTCTGTAGCTTTCGATCCAGTTGTCACCACGAGTACTTCTTGGAGCATTCCTTTGTCTGCAAGACGCTTCAGGGTTGTTTCCCATTTATTTATTGCGGTAATCTCATCAATAAAAATTCGGCGGATCTTTTGCTTTGGAGAAAAGGAGTCGAGAAGTTGGATCATCACTCTTTCCAAATGATCTGCATCAGAAATATAATCGCCATTTATGTAGTAGGCACATCCTGCGCCATGAGTTTTAATGGTTTCGTAGATTTGTGCTTCAAGCCAGGTGCTCTTTCCATACTGTCTTGCCCCTCGTATCAACAAAATCCCCGGCTCGGCAGGGAGTTCTTGCAATCCAAAATCAATAGTATAGGCAAAAGATTGCTCATTGAGTGCATCGAGGTGAGGAAAAAGTCCCTTTATATTGATCTCACCAAGAGACAGGTGGTGATTCATTGCTGCAAGATCCATAGCAAACGTTCCTAACGTTGGATGTTCAAACGTTATGAACGTTAGCAACTTTTAGGTTTTTGTTTCAAGGGAAATTTGTGCCTAAATATTGATAAATATTTAAAAATTTTATATAATATAAGTGACTAAGAGTAAGGAGTTTAGTATGAGCCCTATTTCAAGATACGACCCTCTCGATACGGGTATCCCCGTAGGAGGGCTCAAAGAAGATGAAGAAGTCGAAGCCCAACAAGCAGTGCAGCATGAAGAAGAGGGCCCGGACGGTGATCATCTTTCTGCAAACGCAGCATCGCCGATAGTACGACTTCTTGTACAAGCAAGAAAAGATACCGGAAAACTTACAAGTACAAGTACTGCAGATGATATCTCAGCAATCGTTAAGGAGCTTCAGCAAACTGAAACGCTTACCCTTGCTGCCCCATTCAATGCGCACAAAGAGCTTCATATTTTGAATACAATTCTCGACAGTGCCAACACTTTGCAGACAAACATAACAAATCTCCAATTACCGGCATCAGCTGATCTTACATCTCTCATCACAGCTTTGAACAGTGATATCACTACTGTGGAGGGGAAAATAACCACCCCTTAGCAGCATGTCAGAAACTGTACTTAGCACTCTTTCGTGTCATTTGCTAAAAATGCCATTTCTTCCTTGCAATATTCAGCGCAAATAAGGTATAAAGGTCTCTTTCAATATTCAACAACAAGGAGAAAGAACAATGGCAGCAACTCCAAAGGAAATTATTTTTGATGAAGAAGCACGTCAGAAGCTTCTGAGCGGGATTAAACAGCTGGCTGACATCGTCGCATTTACCTTGGGCCCCAAAGGGCGCAATGTAGGACTCGAGAAGAGCTGGGGCGCTCCCACAATCACAAACGACGGAAGCAGCATTGTAAAGGACATCGAGCTCTTAGACGTATTTGAAAACATGGGCGTTTCCATTGCAAAAGAGGTCGTCCAAAAAATTAAAGAAAAATGCGGCGACGGCACTACTACAGGAACCTTACTTCTCAGAGCAATGGTTGAATATGGCATCCGCTACGTCTCATCTGGCGCAAGCCCCATCTGTCTCAAGCGCGGCATGGAAAAGGCCCTCGAAGCTACGATAAAAGCTATTGAAGAGATGGCGATCGAAGTGAAAGACAACACAGACATCCTCAATGTAGCCAAGGTCTCAGCTTCTGGTAACGAAGAAATCGGAACCATGATCACAGAGGCCATCCAGAAGGTGGGCCGCAAGGGCGTCATTACTATTGAAGAGGCAAAAGGCACGACAACAAGCATCGAAGTAGTGGAAGGTATGCAGTTCGATCGAGGCTGGCTCAGCTCCTACTTCTGCACCAACACAGAAAAGATGATTGTCGAGATGCAACGGCCATCGATCCTGCTGGTCGACAAAAAAATTGCCTCTGTGCA
>JAFEGS010000203.1 GCA_018239705.1 Verrucomicrobiota bacterium
ATCTGCTCAAATGTCTTTTTTCGCCCCCCGATCTCAAAAAGCATGTTTCCATCGATAAGAAAATCACCTTTTTGGGCTAATGTAACGCTATGTTTAAGCGATAACATGTCTAGAAAGAATGTTTCACGCTCAGAGCCTGAATTCGCTGCGCCGGCACAAAGTGCCTGCATTTGATTCGGGTTGTCGAGGTAGACCTTTTCAGGTGAGTTCATATGGTCAAATTTTTTATTTCCTTTGCCCACGCAGCGAACAAGATAGGCATCTTGGAGATATTGAAAATAGGTTTTTACAGTACGTGCATCTCCGATTTCTAAAGTATCTTTTATGGTGGTCCAGTTTGGGGTAAAAGGAACTGACTTTGCAATAAAAATCAAAAGTTGTTTGAGTTTATTAATGCTCACGCCATTGAGGTGTGGATAGATAGCGGCAAGGTCGACCTCTATCGTAGCGTGGATATTTTGCTCGAGAGTAATGAAATAGAATTCTTCGTTTGGCAATTCAAAGAAGTAGGGGTAGTATCCACATTTTAGATAATGTTGAAAGAGGGGAATAATTTTTTGATCTATGGCTTCGCATCTCTCAATGATTTGGGAGGCAAGTCGTTCATGGTTTTGGATGATCTCAGAAAGCGGGTAGCTGGGAAGGTGAATGTTAAATCTAAGCTCTATATATTCGCGAAGGGATAGGCCAAGCATTTCATACTTGATTGCTCGACGTGCAAGATCGTGGCTTCCCTTGTGCATTTGCAAAGCAGAGCTGCCGGAAGCGATGATTTTGAGCTTGGGGAAGGTGTCGTATGGGATTGCAATCCCATAATATCACAGAAAACATGGGATTGCAATCCCAATTTTAAGATTAAGATGGAATGAGGGCACACACCGGGGAAAAACTTCTTCCCCGGTATGTGTGTGCGTTAGCAGCAGGTGTTGCTGCCAACGACGACGGGAGAGCTTCCCGGGGTCTGCGCGTTGGGAACGCTGATGCAGTTGGTTGTCGTGTTGTTACATGCCGTGTTGCCGGAAATGTTGTTGTTGCTTCCGCCATTGCTAATGCCATTTGCGCCGTTGCGATCAACCTTGTTGTCGATGATGGTGTTAGTGCCCGACCCAATGTAGATGCCATCTCCACCATTATCTGTCACAATATTGCCAACCACGTTGTTATTCGGGCTGTTCGTATCGAGCAAGATCCCTGTAAAATGGCCTTGCACCGAGTTATTGAATATGGTGTTCACTGACGAGCCATTTGTCAGGCCGATACCTGAGCCACCAGTGGCTGTTGTAATCGTACTATTTTTTACTACGCTGTTATGCGTATCGAAGAGAAGTACGCCGTCTTGAGTATTTTCTTCAATAAGGCAGCTGTCAATCTCAACAGAGACGGCTCCATGACAGTAGATCCCAATGGAGGCTCCACGAATAACACACGAGCGTATTGAGGTGTCGCTACTGGCTACCGACCCATTGGTGTTTAGCACAGCTACATTGGCACCGGCCGAAGGATTTGCATCCACAACGCAGTCTTCAAGGATAACCCCTTGAGCAGAGCCGATGATAATGGTATTAAAATTGGCGTTTGCACCTGCGTTGCTAAAGGTGCAGCTTCGTACAAGCGCATCCTGCACCACAGCTGTAGTACTGGAAGAGACGATGCTGAGCAAGGAGACCGTATTGGCAGTTGCCGATTGGAATGCGCAATTTTCTACGAGAAGGCCTTCACCATTCTGGAAGAGGATTCCTGAGGCATTACCTGCACCGACTTCTGAGAATCTGCAGTTTCGTATCTCAGTACTTACCACATCTTGAGTGGCGCCGGTGGCGCTTCCGAGGATGATGGTAGCATTGCAATTGTAAAAGTCACAGTCACTCACTTCGACATTTGACACTGTACTGTCAGGGGTTATTGCAATCCCTGCGCTGCTTGCATTGCTAAAGTTTGTCTCATGGACTGAAAAATTTTCTCCTCCACCCAAAATGGCGATCTCTGTTGGTGGGTCAGTAAATTCACAGCTATCTATTATGAGATCGAGGAAGGTAGTGTCAGCCGGTACCAGCACCCCGTCAGATCCCTCTCCTGCAAATTTGCAATTGAAAATGAGAACATCGGTGCTATCGCCTGAATTGACGCCAACATTGGTGTTAAGGAGAATAAGATTCTCAAGCGAGACATAGGAATCGCCGCTGAGCAAGATAGCGTTGCTATTGGCATTGGTTGAAGTGGCTACAGCCTGGATCGTCCCGTCGTGTATGGAGAGGTTTGACACATCTGTAGCAGAGATGCCCGGCATCAGAGTGTTGAGCAGGATCACATGGTCTGCCAGGTCAATGTCGACATTGTTTGCCGTAACTGTGATGGCAGGTGTCGTGATGGTCGTAGGAGCCAAAATAGCATCCGCGCCAAGGCAGTAGAAGCCACTTGCGGTGATCGTATAGGGCAGTGTGGTGATAACAGTTACATCCTTGCATTGCTCACGGCTACTACTGGAGCGAGATGGGCAGGCCTTGCCAACTCGGCTCAGCTGATATGTTAAATTTTTAATCGCTTTTTTCTGTTCGACATTTGTGCTTTTGGCTGCTTTGTCGAGGGCTGTGATTACTCTGTCGATTTCCTTTTGCTTGAACTTGTTTGCCTTTATGGCATGTCGTACATGCCTTGCTTCGTTTAGCGCCTTTTGCAGCTCTTTATCTTTGTTTGTTGCAAGAGCAGCTACCTGGTCAATAGCAGCTCGTACATTGGTCGCTTGAGCGCCCGATGCTGTGGATGTAGCTGCAGCGGCTATCATAATAATAAGCGGCAGGAGGGATTTTCTGGAAAATAGACTCATGTTGAGGCTCTCCAAATTGTGGGTTTGAGCAAGAGTCTTGAAGCACTTTTGTGTTCAAACTCCTGCTTTGCCAAACTTTATAATTTTAATTAAGATTTAATGATAGGAATTTTTACAGGCCGGTGTAGACCAGAGGGCGTATCTCTTCTTCTTTTAATTGCGCGAAGCGTTTTGGAGTGCGGTGGCTTGCCACCGCTTTAATAAGCCTCGGCTTGCCGAGGCTAAACTTAAGGCATCGGCAAGCCGATGCCTAGGAAAGCGGTGGCAAGCCACCGCACTTCTAAGTAACCAACCAAAATGCCCTCATAACATATTGAGGGCAT
>JAFEGS010000204.1 GCA_018239705.1 Verrucomicrobiota bacterium
AAATAATAAGGAGGTTAACTATGGATCCAAACATACAATTCCACAACGGATTAAAGTTACTATTAAACGAAAATAGCTACATTCAAAAAAACAATAATAAATTAATTGTCGAACTATCAGATGGGCCATTACCAGAATCGAAAATGACGCCTGAAAAGATTAATATGACTATATTTTTCCTTTTAGAAAATAAAGAACATATTAATAAAAAAGACTTTCCTTTGATAAGGTCTATAACAATGAACTTAATAAAGCATGCAGGGAAAGACAATGAACTAAAAAATAGAATAAAAACTTCATTTTCAGAGATAGTCCAATCAGATCGTCTGAATGTTCGCATCAATGAGCAAATAAAAACTGAACAATTAGATCCGCAGAACGTCTCTTCGTTAGAATTTTATAAAGAGAGGGCTGCCAGCACTGGAGATCCCTACATTCAATATCAATATGCGCTGCTACTAGAACCGGAAGATATAAGGCTAGCTAGAGAAAATTACATACTTGCTGCCGATCAAGGCATTGGGAGCGCTCAATTGAGAGTAGCAGAGATGTATGAGGTAGGCATTGGAGGTATCCAAGATATCAATGAATCGTTTAAATACTACAAATTGGCTGCCGATCAAGGCATTGGGAGCGCTCAATTGAAAGTAGCTGAGATGTATGACGATGAGACGAGCGACATCCACGATATCAAAATAGCCTTTACCTATTATAAACGTGCTGCTGATCAAGGCATAGGTGAGGCTGAAGAGAGAGTAGGAGTATTACTTGAAACGGGACATGGATGTATACAAGATCTCAATGAGGCTTTTGTCTATTTTAAACGTGCTGCAAATAAAAATTTTCCTGTCGCCCAAGAGAGATGCGGTCTGCACTATGAGCTTTTAGAGCGCGATTGTAACAAGGCTCTTCACTATTATCAACCGGCTGCAGAGAGAGGCCTTCCTTTATCTGAACATAGGCTTGCCATTTTGCTCATTAGTGGCAAGGGCGGACATAAAAGTGTAAAAGAGGGTGCAGACTATCTTAAACGTGCAGCGGATCAAGGAAGTTATGGAGCTATTCTTGATTATATTACAATGGTACTTCTTGAACAACACGATTCACCTGAGAATGTGCAAATGTGTAATGAATATTACGTAAAGCTTACAGAAACAGCTGAACATGAGCAGTTTATTGAACATTTTAAGAAATTTAAGTTATAAAACTCTCTAATGAATTTAAATGTTGTATTTTTATTTTATTTTTAATAGAATTGTTACTTGAAACATATTGAGGTAATATGATCAATACTGATTTATGCGCGTCTCTTGCCAATCTTCAGATTTCTACTGAGGAATTTCCTCTTTATACGCTTCCCAGTGAGATGCAGGCCCTGTTTTTTGAAAAATGCACCCTTTCTGATTCAGCACAAGTATGTTCTCTGAATAAAGCATATCAAAACCTTTGGAAACGCGTTGCTGAGGCTCATGTGCCCTATGCTGCTCAATACTATGCAGGGAAGCAATTGAGTGACTATAAGCTTTTAGTCCGAGAGTATACCTGGAAAATAGAGAAGAGGGAGCTCAACTGCCTGGCGTTGATGTATAGCCACCCTCATCACGTAGCCGGCAATTACCTTCCACAAGAATTTGTCAAAGCTTGCAAGGCAATTCAGAATGGAAAGCCTGAAACTTTTGTGCCGGAAAAACGCCTTAAAGCTGAAACACCTCAACCTCAACCTCCCAAACGAAATAATGCCCATGATTTTTTAAAAGATTGTGTTGAGAAGGATAGTGCTTTTAGGAAAATAACAAAGAGTTATTGTGAAGAGAAGGATGTAAAGACATTAGAAATAATCCAAAAGTGCCAAACAATACCAGAGTTCTCTCAAGTCGATAAAACAATAAAAATGACTAATCATGAGATTGGAACAGAATTGAATCAATTGCTCATAAAAATTGAAAAACGATTAACTGCAAGCAAGATTCTAAGAGGGGATTTACAAATTTAGGCATTAGCAATTTGTAAACACCCTCTAAGACCTCAAAAAGAGGTCTATGTCACCTCATCAATAGACGGCAATAGCTGCAGTAGGCTTCTTTAGAAAACTTTCTAATTGCTCAAGTTCAAATTCGCGTCCAAAAAACATACGTTACGCCTTCGGCTGAATATCTTGATTTTTGCATTATTCAGACGCTTTTCTGATTAAAGAAGGCTATGTCACTTTTAAACCGATCGTGATATCATTATTGGAGTTAAAGATGAGGAGGTTTCCATGCAATATCTAGTGAAAGAGTGTTCAGGAGCTCATCTTCTTGCAAAAGGTTATGGGGATGCTGGCTTTCCCGCACTCAAAGAGCAGTTTACGCAAGAAGTAGAAAAAGCAAAACTTGAAACAACAAGTGGTTATCCAATGCGAACTGTGCTGCCAAGCAAAGCGTTGGTAGGTTTTACAGAAATTCGCAATGAATCGAGTTCTGAGCTGACGTGTGAAATTGCAAGTCAAAAGAAAGAAGTAATTAAAGCTGGTATGTCGGCCCTATTTGCTTGTACCACGAGGGAGATAGGAGATAAGGAGGGGCTGAGGATTGTTGGTATAGGTCTTACTGACAAACCGCTCTATCAGCGTCATGTGACAAATTGGAGAGTAGATGATTGCGGAGATCGTATAGATTGTGCTGGCCATGTGCAGTTTAGTTACATGAATAACCGTGAGTGGATACAAGATGGTCGCGATACGGTCGTTTCTATAAAAAATGCTGATAGCAAAGAGGTCGATGAAATTGTAAAGACCTTTAACGGCTACAGTGACCGTGAACACCAGACCAACCTGTATCATGATCCCTTTTATAAGAAATACTGTGAATCCGATCAAACCCGTCGCCCTTCGATCCTCCTAGTAACAGTCAATCAAAAAGCAATAGATACTCTGCCGGCAAGTTCCAATGGCAAATCTTGATCTTGATTAAGATCAAGATCGAGATTGAGGAGCCTTATATCATGATCTTGGGATTGCCTTCGTAGCGATAGACCCTGGTTGATGGCTGCTTTTGCTGCCACTGGGTCAATTTCCAGGTGTGGTGCATATATTATGACTTCCGCTCTCTAAAATCTGTACATTTCTATACATGGCTTAGTTCCTGCTTCTCCCAG
>JAFEGS010000205.1 GCA_018239705.1 Verrucomicrobiota bacterium
AATGTCATCAAATTTCTTGCTTTTCTTTATTCCGGTCTTTTTGGCCCAGACAGCCATTTTTTCAAGGCCCTCAGAAAGCGGCGTTGTCTTATAGTCTCCAAAGATTTTTTTCGCTTTGGAGTGGTCGCTGTAGGCATGTTTGACCTCATTACGAGGCGGAAGATAGAGTAGTTCTGACTTCATATTCATCGCATGCATCACCTCTTGGGCAAGCTCTTTGACCGTATAGTCTTTGTCTGCGCCAACATTGATGACCTGGTTATAGGCATCGCTCACGTTGACACTTTTGGCAATCAGCGGCGCAATATCGCCAATATAGCTAAAGGCACGGGTCTGCAGGCCATCGCCAAAAACCGATAATTTTTTACCCATCATGAGCTGGTTCATGAAGATGCCGACCACATTTCGGTACTTATCGCCAATATTCTGGTACTCGCCGTAGACATTGTGTGGGCGGAAGATGATGTACTTAAGCCCAAACATCTCGTGCGTCACACGCAGCTCCTGCTCTACGGCCAGTTTTGCAACGCCGTACGAATCTTCAGGGACCGGAATCATCTCTTCGCGAAGAGGCAGCTGCCCTTTGCCATATACAGCAATAGAGGAGGTAAAGACAAAACACTTCACCTGATGCTTTACAGCTTCATTGATCAGGTTCACACTGCCAATCAGGTTGTTGTGGTAGTTAAACCGCTTGATGAAGTGGCTTAAGCCTTCTGCCGCATAGGCAGCAAGGTGGTATACATAGTCAAACTGGTATTTCTGAAAAAGGTCTTGAACCAGCTGTACGTCGAGAATCGAGCCCTTAACGAATATGGCCTGCGAGTGCACATTTTCCTCAAAGCCGCCGCTGAGGTCATCGAGCACAACCACCTGGTGCCCCATTTTGATCAGTTCATTTGTCACATGCGCACCGATAAAGCCGGCGCCTCCTGTCACTAAAGAGACTTCTGCTCGGACTTGAGCGAAAAGACAGCACGAAAAAAGAATTGCTACGAGCTTGAACATAGAGAACTCCTTTGAAAAATGATCATTGTGGTACAATCTGGTAAAAATTTGCTATATTAAAATGTTTTGTATCCATTTATCCCCTACAATCAGCTCAGAGTCTGCCTGGGCCCTGCTAGAATCGGAAGGCATTGAGGTGCTCTATGGCGAGGAAGAAGAGGGTTTTGAAACGCTTGTCATCCAATCCACGCTCTCCTCAGATGCACTCACCGGCCAGTTTCCCTTTATAACCGCATGCCACAGGACAGCACTGTTCGAAGTAGACTGGGAAAAGGAGTGGGAAAAGCATGCGCCTCATTTTTCAGATGGGAAAGTGCGGCTCGATTTAAGCCCCTACGGCACAAACTGCGAGCTTTTACTTGCTCCCGGAGCAGGATTTGGAGAGCTCTCTCACCCAACTACCCGCCTTGTCCTGGAGCTCATGAAGGGACAAATTCTTGGAAAGACCGTGATCGACATTGGATCGGGTAGCGGCATCTTAGCCCTTGCTGCAAAGGCCCTTGGCGCAAAAAGAGTCATTGGCATTGACATCGACCGAGAGGCTAACCGGCACGCCGCAGAAAATGCTGCTCTCAATGCCTTGGATGTATCCTTTTACCACCCCGATACGATGGATGTGCAGCTGGAAGACGAAGCTATCGTCGTCCTCATGAACATGATCACATCTGAGCAGCAGGTTGCTTGGAAAGCATTCAGCAAGGATAGACCAATCAGAGGCATCGCTCTTACTTCAGGAGTGCTCTCCGAACAAGAAGAGGACTATCGCAAGCTAGCCGCAAACTGGGGCTGGACAATAAACCAGATCATCGAGGAAGATGAGTGGCTCGGCATTCACGCTACGATAGGCTCTAACAGGAGGGTACAATCATGAACATGTTGGTTCATACCTTTTTAGGCAGTAGATATTACTGCTCACTGAGCCAGGAGCTCACATTTGATGAGCATGATACGCGCTTGCCATCCCCCAGCTGCAGCACGACCCCAACGTGCTCAAAGGAGCAGCTCTCTTCCTACTGCGCCCAAGCGACTGATCGAGTGCGCAGCCTTCTACTGGACCAGGAGATGAATCAATCTGAAGAGATGCGTGCTGCGTGGAAAACGAGACTGCTCTGCCCCATTTCTGGCACTATTTTACATAATCCTGTAAAAGATAATCACGGCCATAGATTTGCAAGCGGGCAGGCACAAATAGGCGATATTTGCCCTATCAGCCATACGGAAATTACCCAGCTTCGTCCAGATGCTGAACATAAAGAGCTTGTCAATTCGCTCCTCGCATTGCAGGTTTTCATCCCCTTTCTCAGCACTGAGCCCGGCAGGAGTGACAAGGTAGACGAGAAGGTAAAAATTGCAGAAAGCTACATGAAGGGTGGGAAATATGCTGAGGCTTTGGTGGAATATTATCGCCTCTGTCAAGAGACAAATCGGAGCGAAGATTATGAGGGACTCCCCCCCCTTTTCAAATATATGCTACAGCCTTATAAGGCAGCGCTTGCCTACCTCCACCTTGCGCACAGACAACTCCAAGAAGATAAGTATAATGCTGCAGACAAAAACATATGGCTCGCACTTGACTGCATCCCTCGAGATGAAACCCTACAGCGACTCAGAGCGTTCAGCTACCTCTATCATGGAAAGCTTAATAAAGCAGTTCAGACATTTTATGCCCTCGGAACACAGCTTGCGCTAGAGGGCAAAGATGCGCTTCCTGATCTGGAACAGGTTCTTGCTTGCGGCCGTACCAATAGCAAAGTCTATGACGATATTGCTCACATTGTGGAAGATAAGGTGCAAGTACGGCTCTTTCTTATGGGCCTTATCCACTTTTATGAGACTGACCGAGCAGTTGCGAAACAGTTTTACGAAAAGGCACGTGCAATACAGCCACGCAACCCTCTCATCTATCTGGCCCTTCTTTGCCGGCTGCCGGATGATGATATGGAAAAAATAGAGCTGTACCGTATTTTAACCCAAATTTTTATTGAGAAGAACGAGCTGCAAAAGGCGCACTACTGCTTCCAGCAGGTATTTACAAAGGGCCAAAAAGCGAAAGATATTCAGGAATACATCGATAATTTGAGAAAAGGGGGAGCGAGAGAAGAGGCTGAAAC
>JAFEGS010000206.1 GCA_018239705.1 Verrucomicrobiota bacterium
CTTTTAAAAATGGCAGTTGAAAATATGAGCAATCGCATGATCACTGACTGGTCTCTTCAATTCTTCCAGCCAATGACACAGCGCATCTGCACTGCTGCTACCGGAGAAGAGTCCAAAATCAAAAAAGAAATTGAACTGGAATTCAATAGCCATCGCCAAAACTGGGAAAAATACTTTATTGCTAACGATGTAGCCGTTTTGACCTACTTGGAAGGGTTATATTAAGAACCGGAGTTTTGTGAAACACATTAGTCAAACGTTCATAACAGAGCAAAAGGCCTCTTTTGCTCTGTTATGGCTGAGGTCTGTACTTTGCATATCTGTTTGACTGACTGGGGCCGGCCTTGATCATCTAGACATTCAATAAGAAATTTCTACATAAGTGCATCTTCAAATCCTGAGGAATAGTACCTGAGAATAGCCTTACGAAGAGCTTTATTGCTGTCTCTTCATTCTTCTGTTCTGTATTTACTGTTGACGTGTAGCTTCCACTTGAGACCTGGTAATTGATGGATTTTTTCAATTATATCTAAATCATCTGTGAGAAACGTTGGGTTAATAATTCCTTGGTCATGGAAATGATTTAAAAATTCTACTTCATTTTTATCGAGAGGAAACAAATGACTTAAAAACCAATTCTTACATTTATCAAGGATTAAATTCGACTCTTGCGTCCACTTGTTCATTTGTTGATCCTGTTTTAATAAAGGAATAAGTAACCGTTTGATCTCATTAGCATTACATGACAGATTATCTAGAGAAATAGACCTCAAATCTACAGTACTGCTCGAACTATACAGAATGGAAGCCAACCGCAATTTGTCTCTTTCTAATCCAGGTAAAGAACATAGTTGATAAACATCGAACAAATCACGAGCTGCTTTGCGAGCAAATAATGCGGTTACTTTACCGCCTATAATTTCATAGATATTCATCAAACGCACTTTTGAAGCCGAGTGTCCACCAACAGCATGAGAATTGTATGTAGCAGTATTCCACAGAGGAATGCGAAACATAAAATTGGTATCAACTTCTATATTGCCAAAATTCCCCAATGCACTAGGGTACTTCAAACGCCATTTACCACCAGCATGTCTGTCCGGCGTGCAGAGAATAGACATACCTTCTCTCAAGAAGATAGCTTCTAAAAGGCTATCAATTTGTATACGTTCTTGCAGCATCACCTGTCTATCACTACTACCAATATAGTTTAAGTCAATATCAACCGAAAGGCGTGGTACCTGAAACAAGAACAGATTGAGCGCTGTACCGCCCTTTAATGCAAGACGATTTTCTAAAAATGAATCTCTATTGATTGCCTCTAACAATCTCATGAGATGCCACACTTTTTCGAGTATCTCTGCTCGAAAACCTGTTTTTGAGGCTTGCTGAACGAGTTCCATTCTAGAGATCTGCATAAGGTTCTTCCCACTGTCGTTTGAGCAAGGACTCTGGAACTATAAGATTCCAGCCAGGAATAAGTTTTTGAGTTCCTTGAGGCTTGCGTTGAAAATAATAAGGTGTTTTTGGACATCGCTCGCGCAATTTTTCAAGTAGGTGTTCTGCAACGTGATACTGTTGTTTGTGTTCTTCAAGAAAAAAACCAACCTTTGCGGCTACAGTGCTTTGTGACAGGAGAAGTGTGTATTCCACTACTTCATCCACATTTAGGTATGTGATCCCTTCAAGAGAAAGCCATATCTCTTCAAGTTCTCCAACAAGTAGCGGTCGATGCAATGTGTCCACAAGCGTCCGTTCCAAAGTGGTTACGCGAAGATTAACACCCTGGTAATTGATATTCGTAATCCCAAAATTGGCCTTATCAGCTTTTCTAAGATGTATATCTGGAAATATAGGTTGATACGTACATCCTTGAAAGAGAAAACGTCTTTTAGAGATGTCTTGGGTTAGATAATAAAAGAAACTTGTCATTGAATGGGATATGCCGTGTACACCTAATGCAGTGTTAAAGGCAAGTACAGCATCTTCTGAGAGCTTGCCAGCAATGAGATAAGGATCCACTGGATATTCTGAGGATATGCTTCCTCTTGGTACAGTATAATAAAGGCCACGTCGAATTTGGAGGATGTGACCGTGCTTCTGGTGATAGCTGATGAGGCTTATACTACGTTCCTCCACAGTTTGAGCTGGACAATCATGGACGTTGCGGAGATATTCTCGCAGCTCCTTAGTGGTAAAAATCAAATGTGAAGAAAAAAACAGATCAAGGTACATGGGCACTTTACCAACTCGTTGTTATATGATTGTTTTTTTATCACTTAACAACGTTTTTGTCAACTCTTGTTCCTCTTCCTTTAAGATAATGCCTGATGAGTCTATGTTTCTTGCTACTTCACGTTCCCCCTCTCGTTGAACTATTCGGAAATCCCGGATAGTTTGCCTTCTGTGTGATCTCTCTTTGAGCATAGAGGTTTATAGGCTATCGATTGATTGAGGGCTGTACCTGCATATCTGCAGACTGGTTGAGGCCGATCCCGATCATTTGGGAATTTCATCTTGTAGAAAGGTCTTGAGCCTTTTTCAGGCCAAATGTGAGCCCTAACATCACAAGCACAAAAAGAAAAAACGAGAGCGGAAGGCTTAAGTCATATCCAGCAGCAAAAAGCTGCGATGCAAAAAGCGCAATAACGGCGCAAGCGATGGTGATGAAGTTGAGAACTGCCGAGGCATTTGATTTGTTGGTAGCGCTTGCAAGGCCGTAGGCTGCAACGTTGGCAAAGGTAATTGATTGGCCGGCGTAAATCACAAGTGTTGGAAGAAAAAGAGAGAGTACACCAGGCCCCACGGTAGCAAAAGGGATAAGCATTCCAAGTATGCCGATAAGGACCACCAGGGCGCCGCCCAAAATAAGCCGAATAAGGTTGCATTGCTTGATCAAGAATGGGTTTAGAAGAGCACCAAGTACCATCCCACACGGGCACGATCAACTCCTATAGACATCTATTGAGAAAAAGGGCTGCTCTACTGTATTCTGGCGTTTATTTCTAGTGAGAGGCACTTACAGATGAAGAGCATCGTTTCGAGTCCATTTAATGCTTTTGAGAGTGCTCAAGAAGGGTGGATGATCTCTTCAACCTCTTTTTCACAACTCAGACTAG
>JAFEGS010000207.1 GCA_018239705.1 Verrucomicrobiota bacterium
AAAGGAGAGCTGCAGGAGGTTGCCTGCGGGGTCAAACTGCAGCAGCTCTTCGCTGAAGGCGTAGTGGGAGACTTTGGTGCGGCGGTTAAGCGAGTCGTAGCTGAAGTAGGCGGTACCTGTTTGGCCTGGCAGATCGGCAGAGAGGACATTGCCGGAGAGGTCTCGAGCAAAAACGGTGTATTGCCACTGCTTCACATTATTGGTATCGGTTCGCTCGATTGACTCGAGGAACACCGGTGAGTAGGAATAGCCCACTTTGGAGTGGTCCGGCAGCACGAGCTCTTTGACTCGGCCAAGCTCGTCGTAGGCGTACTCCATTTTAAGGCTAGACTCGAGGGTTTCTGCGTGGAGATTGCCGATATCGTCGTAGCTTCTGATTGTGGTGTGGTTGTTGAGAGCGTTGAAGACGCTGGTGATGCGGTCGCTGGCATCGTAGGAGTAGGTATAGTCGACGGCTCTTCCAAAAAATCTTTTTACTCTGCCCTTACTGTCGTAGTGGGTTTCAGTTGCGGAGCCATCCGTGTGGATCGTTTTTTCTTTTTGACCGAAGCGGTTGTAGGCATATCTGGTGGTTTTTTGCTCGTGGGTATTGTAGGCCTCGATGATGCATTCAAGGCGGTTGCCGGGACCGTAAGAGAGTAGTGTGGTAATGGCCTTTTCTTGTTTGCCCTCTACAATGGAGGACTCTTTCACGCGTATGCAGTTATCTGAGGCGTCGTAGTAGCATTTTTTCTCGGCGATAAGCGTCCCGAAGGGATCGTAGCGTGAGAGGTAGGAGCTATTGCCGTGGACGTCAAAGACCTCCCTTTCCGTGACACCTGTGGGGTGGTAGGTTGTTTTTTCTGTTACATTTTTTTTGTTGATGCTGGTGTAAAAGTCGTTGTATGCATAGTTCCAGACGTTTCCTTTGGCGTCGGTCTCCTTGATAACTCTGCCGTGCGCGTCGTAGAGGGTAGTGGTGCTAGCCGGCTCATCCATGATCGAGCGTATGACCTCAGAGCAGTTGTCGTCGACGTCGTAGCCGTAGATAGTGTATGAGCATGTTTCGCCGGAGCTGTTTTTGACCGATTCAGAGGTCAGGCGGTCTGCCTCATCGTAGACAAACGTCTTGACTACGCCATGGCTCTCTTCTCGTTCTGGGCGGCCCATGCTGTCGTAGCCATATGTTGTTACACGATGGTTTTGCCGTGCGGAACCCTGCAGGTGCACAGCTTTTTTTCTGCCGGCATAGTCGTAGGAGTAGAGGCACTTTTCTCCTGTGGGGCTTGTCTCTGAGGTGAGGTGGAAGGTAGTATACTCCATGGACTTTCTGGAGAGCTCTTTATCGCCCTCCTTCATAACGATGGCGGTGGGACGGTCGAAGGCGTCGTATGCGATGTGCTGCTCCACGCCATTGGGGGCGATCTCTTTGATGCAGTTGCCTTTTATGTCATAGAAATTTTTTATTATGGTCTTGTCTGGGCGCTCTTGAGAGATGATTTTGCCGGCTGCGTTGAAGATGGTTGTGGTGGTGTAGGCGTTTTCATCTCTTTGTACCACTTTAGTGCCCAGTTTTTCGTACTCAAAGGTGCGTACGGGGGAGACAGCCTCGCCATTGTGATCGTAGATATTGGGATAGGCGATTTTGGTGATGCGGTTGAGCCTGTCGTAGCTGATGTGGGTCTCATGGCCTTGAGGATCAATAACGGCCACTTTTCTCCCTAGAAGGTCGTATCGGTACTGTGTGACGTAGGTAAAGCCGCCGTGCACTACTTCAGCCTCTTTGACGAGATGGCCACAGCGGTCATAGTCGTAGTAGGTGGTGACATCGCTTCTTGGGCCGCGCTTTTCAATGAGACGACCAAAGTGGTCATACTTGAAAAACTGCTCTCTCCCCACGGCATCCTTTGAATAGGTAATTCTGCCGACGTGATCGTGGTCATAGCGAGAGGTGGAGTGGTGATTTTCATCAGCACCTGAGACCCTTTTTTGAGAGATGTTGCCGTTTTTGGAGTAGACATTGAGGGTTTTTGTGAGAAGCCTCTCCTTTTTCAGGTCGAAGTCCCAGTAGTACTCCTCTACGACGCGAGGCTCTCCAAAGTGAGGGTACTTGAGGCGTGGCCTGATCTTGGTGATGTGGCGCTGCGTAGCCCCTGCGAGGTTGTCACGCTCTTTTGTAGAACCATCGTCAGTAATGTGCTGGATCACACAGGCACTTTTGTTGTAGGAGAAAAATTCTCTCTTTTTGATCTTTTTGCCGTCACAGACAAGCTTGGACTTCAGGCGATTACTGTGTGGAAAATAGCTGTAGTAGGTGTGGTTGCCTATGCAGTCAATTTCTTCTACTTTTAGGTTGTAGCCCTCTTTTGAGTAGATGCGCCTCGTGACGATTGTGTCGCAGGTGGACTTGTTGGGATAGCCGTTATCATCGAGTTTGATGGAACCGCTATTCTCTGTGAAGCGACCGTAAAGGACTTCCTTTTTGACATTGCCTCGAGCATCATAGACAAACCTTCGAGAGAGAAGAGGAGTATCGTTTTCATCAAAAAGTGTGCGTACCTTGAGGTGGCCTGTATGCTTCTTGTCGCCCCAGACAAACTCTTCTGACATCAGATGCTTCCAGTTTGGGCTGTATTTGGTGATCTTGACAAGGCGTTTGAAGCGGTTCCAGTGATAGCGGGTGATGGTGCCGTAGGCATCTACCACTGTGGCATAATGGGTCTTTTCCCCCTTTTTGCGGAAATGGTAGCTGTAGCGATGGGTGACAACCTCTTTGCCCTGCTCTCCGACAGGTGCGCTCTGCTGCTTGACTCGTCCCTTGTGACGGCCATTTTTGTAGTAGGCGGTCCTGATGAAGTGGCCATCGTCGGTGGAGCTTTTTACTACTTTCTTGTGGCTTGAGCTGTTCTCTGAATAGCCAAAGTTCAAAGCGGCGAGGCCCGGCCGTTCGATGCGAGAGACGCCATGGGTATGCTTCTTGAGCTTTTTATACCTAAAAGTAAAATTTTGTTTATCACTCGTTTCGATGTGCAGGCAGGGTTTTTTTTCGAAGTCTGCATCTGATTTTTGGCGAAAGCGGATCCAGTTATGGGTATGTTTGTGGTCGTGGCTGACAGTTTTGATCTCAGTGAG
>JAFEGS010000208.1 GCA_018239705.1 Verrucomicrobiota bacterium
ATGCTCTGGGCCGTGTCGCGCGCGCCACTTGAGAAGATTCAAGGCTATAAGGAGCGAATGGGCTGGACCTTTCCTTGGGCCTCCTCGTTCGGTTGCGACTTCAACTCCGACTTTAGCGTCTCGTTCGCTGAGGAAGAGCAGCGCAAGGGAGACATCGAGTACAACTACCGGCGCGAAGCACCAATGGAGGGTATGGCGACCCAAATGCCGGAGGTGGTCGTTGCCAATGCTAATATGACCGGAACCGATGCAGCCACGTACGTGCTCGAGAGGCCGGGCATGAGCGCGTTTGTGCTGGAGGATGGCCATCTATACCACACCTACTCTACCTACGCACGAGGATTGGACGCTCTTTGGGGCATGTATCAGTGGCTTGATCGCGCGCCCAAAGGTCGCAACGAGACGGGCATGTGGTGGCGCCGCCATGACGAGTACGACGCTCAGGGTTAGCCAAAATACATTTTGTGCCGGCACTTTTTGTTATGGCACGATTCCTCAGCTCTGTGCATTCTCATTTTTTAAGTGAAATAACTTTTACGAGCTCAGAATATTTTTCTAATTGCATGTCCGCGGTGACAAAAATGAGTGGTTCACAGATAGCTTGAGCGATCAAGAGCCGATCAAAGGGATCTCTGTGGATGTGTTCTAGATGAAATATTGTAGCAGCATGTTTCGCAGTCACAGGGAGTTCTATAAATCCACTTTCCTCGATGACGTCTGCAAGGCTACCAATGTCATTATTACTATCCAGCTTGCCAATGCTTTTTTTAATGGCAATTTCCCAGATAGATGCACTGCTAACATACCGTTCATCTGCTTCTACAATCAAATCTTTTGCTTTTTTTGTGAGCTTCGCATCATCTATAATGCACCACAGGAAAATATTAGTATCTAAAAGTATACGCATTATCTTCCCTCAAACAAATCTAGAATGTCATCGGGAAGAGGTGCATCAAAGTCTTCGGTGATTTTTATCTTTCCTTTTAGAAGACCAAATCGAACTTTTGGCTTCTTGGGTTTAATTGAGACAAGCCTGGCAACCGGTTTACCAGCTTTTGCAATGAAAATTTCCTTTCCTTCGGTAGCTGCGTTGACGAGCTCAGAAAAATGGGTTTTTGCTTCGTGGATGTTGACGGTACGTTGGGCGTGATACATGCGTATTCTCCTTCTTGACTAAGTCAAGTCTAGTCCATATAGATTATATTTGCAATAGAAATTTACGAAATAAAAATTTTATTTGTAAATGTTGCAGAAAAAATGGTAAAGCTGGTAGGTGTCGTGTAGAGAGGTAACATGTATGGAGAAGACAGAAGACTTTGAATGGGTGTGCCATCCCCAAGCAGAAGAGTTCATCGCTAAAATACTGAACAGCTGCTGCGAAAAAAATGAATTTTTGTCCTCTTTTAAAACAGAACTGATAGAAAAGACAAGTACCAGGCTTTTCGACTGGGTCGACCACATCGAGCTGGGAGGCTCTGACGTCCTTCAAAATGAGCTGCAGCAGGCAGGTTTTGTAGCTGAAGTTGCCACCCCCTTCTACCGAACCTTTTTCCACCCGGCAGCAAAGCTTCCTCTCATCGTTGTCAAAGACCAGTCTCATCCCTTTATAGCCGTTGCTATTCTCGTAGAAAGTATTGCCGATTTTTTGATGGTGCGAGGAGAGTCTGCTGAGATAGAGGGCTCTCAGCTCTCCACGTTTCGTCGCGCCTGCATCTCCAAAGAACAGGGCGTCTTTGTCCATGTCGTTGAACGGCGGGGCGCATTTACTATGGAACCGACTATCTTTCGCACGGGCGAAGCAGAATTGGTGCTGCAAGGGTATGAAAATTGGCAGACAAGACCGCGAGCTATTGACGATGAAGAGCAAGAAGAAGAGGAAATTGGACAGGCGATTACCATCGCAGAAGAGCTCGTAGAGGCTCTTGGCACAGGCCTTGCCGCCTCAATTGTACTGGATGTGGAAAGAAAATACTGGCAGTCAAAAAACAGAGCAGGGCAGATCCAGAAAAACCGTCAAGACTCACTTGGACTTGGCTGGGCTAATCACGACCATCACACCTTTCGCTCCTCTAGGCGCTATTTTCACCACCTTGTCCGCCTGTTTGAAGTGCTGGGCTTTACCTGCCGAGAGTGCTTCTATGCTGGGCGAGAGGCCGGTTGGGGAGCGCAGGTGATGGAGCATAAGCAGGCTCGCCTTGTGCTCTTCCTCGATGTCGATCTTTCCCCCGAAGAGGTTGGGATCGATTTTGCGCATCGACCGCTTGATGACAAGTCGGACCTCGGTACGGTAGGGCTCTGGTGTGCTCTACATGGAGAGTCTATCTTGAAGGCAGGTATGCATCACCTTGAAGCGCAGTTTATCTTTGACAAGCTGGGGCAGGACCTTACCCAGCAGGGAGTGTCGATGATGGCACCCTTTACAAATCTTGCCTATCTCAAACAGGCTTTTACTGTTGGTGATCATTGGCCTGTGGCTCCTGTGCGAATTGAGCGCCTCCTTGCGCGGGGCCAGATTACGAAAGAGCAGGCAGAGCGCTTTAAAGAGCATGGGGCTTTGGGAAGCCATCTGGAAAATCTGCAGCGAAACGAGGGGTATAAGGGCTTTCACAAAAAAAGCGTAAGCACTATCATTCAAAAGACCGACCCACGAAATAGCTAGAGGTTTGACGGATCACTGTAACCTGTACTTTTTTGCCCGTTTCCTCAATTTTCTTCGTAATAGCTCTTGCAAGCTGCGCCACCTGTGCATCGCCTACCAGATCGGGCTTTACATAGACCATAAGCTGCTTTCCTGCTTGCAGAGCAAAGGCTGATTCTACCCCAGTAAACTGCTTCGCAATCTCTTCGAACGACTGTAGCCGCTTATAAAAGTGATCGCTGTTTTCGTGCCGAGTTCCAAGGAGTGAGGCCGAGAGATGGTCGGCAGGCTTGCAAAGAGCAGCCTCTAGTGTTTTAGCCCCTACCTCGTGATGGTGACAGGCGATGCCATTGGCAACCTCTTCGCTTTCGCCCCACTCAAGAGCTGCGTTTGCGCCGGCAGATGCGTGTGTGAGGCCCTCTTTACAGCTGATTGCCTTTCCTATGTCATGCAGAAGGCCGATGCGCCG
>JAFEGS010000209.1 GCA_018239705.1 Verrucomicrobiota bacterium
TATGAACGGGCGCTCACAGATATTTCACGAGCCCTCCATACCTTCGGTTTTCGAGTCATCCCAGTGCCTGGTCTCTATCATAAGGACCTAGGACTTGCTAATGTCAATTTTATGAATTCTATTATTGGCGTAGGGAAAAATGGCAAATTCTGTATCACCAATGGCTCTTCCCATTCTCTCGACCGCTATTTACGAGAAGCCTACACCGCGATTCTTCATGCTCATGGGATTGACAATGTGTATTTTGTGGGAAGAGAAACGACGGGCGAATATGGGTGTAGAGATCCAAGAGGGATCTTTGATGCTGCAGAGACAAGTTTGAGTCATGGGGGAGGGATCCACTGCAGAACACAAGAGGTTACGACCTCCCTCAAAGGATTTGCTATCACGCCCAATCCTGCCCTTTCACCGTTGAGCGATAGGCAGGAACAAGGATATGTGGGAGACACATTCCAGCAATTTCTTGTTGAAATGGTTAGAGGGTGACTACCTTTGCGACGACTTTGCCTATTGCGTGCACGATGCTAAGATGGCCGTGACCAGGAACAAGTGCATAGCGCGCCTGAACGCCGGGAACCTCCATCAAGGTAGAGCTGTAGTTGGGTATATGCCAGTCATGAGGCGAGGCGATAAAGGTACATTGTAGCCCAAATTTTTTAATTGCCATAGCTTCATCCCATTCTCTATCAAGCTGCTGGCTGCGAGGGGAGTCTACAGGCATCTCTTCCGCAATGTTTTTTGATACAAGACAGTCATAGCCCAATTCTTTTACTTTATTAATCGTAACAGAGCCCTTACATGCCCCGACAATCGGCACTAAATGAATCTTTTTAATGTTAAGATTTTCTGTTTTGGCAATTTTTACCAGGAGCTGGCGGGCAATTCTTGCCCCATTCGAGATCCCAACCAGGACCAGTTCCTTTTCGCCACTGCTGCTCGCCCATGAGCCTATTTTATCAAAAATATCATTGGCCATTTCTGTCAGTTTGCCATTGCCTAGGTCAAGAACCTGGGGCACGAGGAGATCGGTATCTGAGAGATCCTCCTCCAGTATTGCAGGAACTATTGTCTTATACTGCTGCGAAGTGCTGTTCAGGCCGGTAAGACAGAGGATAGTTCGATTCTTTGTAAGCTCTTTATCTCCGGTATTTATTGAAGGGTCGAGGCTAACTACTCCAAATAAATTACTAATTTTTTTATCTATAATATATCGTATGGTCGTTATCCAGCTATATAGGGAGCTTACGGTCTTTCCGATCCACGACTCATCAAAATTTTTTATACAGTCAGTGGGATTGTTAAAAAATTTAATGCCTTCAATGCTTGCTAATTCTTTAGTCATGATTTTATCCCTTAAGTTGGATTTTTCAGTATACCACACGAGCAAGTATAAATCATACGTTGCCCTTGCGAGGGCTGCTATTGTGGGGAGGTAGTCTTCGCTCTCTGAGAACCATTCGACACTGATGTTTTTGATGTTGGTCTGGCCACTGATATCGCCTCCACTGACATTGGTAAAGCCTGTATTTTTCTTGATAAGCGTAAAGTTTTTTGCCCAGCCATTGCCTTTAAAGAGGAGTGTGCCTCTTGAGGGCTCTTTGAGGTAGAGGTAGGTGTAAGGGTTTTTGGCCTCATTTGGCGGCGTGCTGTGGACCTTATGGCCTTTCGGTTTTGCAAAGTTAATCTCTTCCGGCTGGTAGACCTGCATGTAGTGGTGGTGACAGAAGTTCCAGCCGGCACCCAGCGTGCCCTCTTCCAAGCCGGAGCTGGAATAGGTGTGGCCGAGGACGTATGGATCTGGGCCTGATACGGTGTAGTCTTTTCCGGAGATGAGTAGGTCGTTTTATGTCGTTGTGGTCGTTTAAGTCGTTAAGGTCGTTGGTGTCGTTAAGGTCGTTTGTCGTTGGTGTCGTTTGAATCCCACACTTTACATCGCACCTCATTTCCCGGGACACATAGCGCTTTGTACGATTTTGTGGTATAGAAAAACTACACTAACCATGGAGAAAGCTCGTGATAAAAGCCAGAACTCTTATTTTGCTATGCATGCTTTCCTTTAGATCTTTATGTGCGCACGAGCCCTACCAGGATATCTTTGTCAATGGCAGCATCTTGGCAAAGGGGAGTGGCCCCGATTGTGCCTCCCGCTATGAGGCACTAAAGACCATTTTCGCGCTCTACAAAGGCCGCCCCTTCACCATGCTCGATATTGGCGCTGCAGAGGGCTATTTCTCCTTTCGAGCCGCCCACGACTTTGGTGCTCATGTCGTCATCGTTGGCGACCCTCTCTGGAATGACAATATCTTAGAAAAGCTCTGTAGGGATAATAATGAGCTCCATCATGTTGAGCTCATCTCAAAGAGGGTAACTCCCAAAGAGCTCAAACAGCTAGCCAAGCAGCGCCATTTTGACATCGTGCTGGCGCTCAATGTGCTCCACCACTTCGAAAAGGACTGGAAAAAGGCCTACAAGGCTATTCTGAGATTAGGTGACAACATTATCATCGAAACTCCTCCGAATGGTGACAAGATGGCCTGCGGACAGCCCCTCATTGCCCCCATTAACCGCCGCATTAATAAAAGAGCGCATAGGCTCCTCGGTCGCTTCCAACGACACACCGACGAAACCCAAGTCGATCGAATTGTGGTCATGAGTGGAAAAAATTATTGACAGCTGGGTTGTCTTCCCTATATATAAAAAATTATATAAGAGAGGTGAGATATGAAGTTTGATATACATCTACATAACGCTGCAGTTATTGGGGAAAATGGGAACAACCCAGATGTCGCTTTTGTCGTTGATGGACAGCGCCTGCATGCCGTTGAGCAGTTTATTGCCGACCAAAAAAAGGATAAAAGCGCAAAAGCGCTCGTGCTTCCATTGATGAGAGACGCGTTGAAATCTCTCCAGCAGTTTGCCCTGAGAAATGTGCCCGAGCCCTACACCGATGTAGGCCAAAAAGGCATCTCTTTAAAAGAGGGTGAGAAAGAGCAGCTGATTGAGAAGATCAAAAATATCTATATACATCTCTCTCATCAAGATCGTAATGATCTCTCTAGTCTGATCCATCACAAAACATGAGGGCAATGGTATTGGAGGAG
>JAFEGS010000020.1 GCA_018239705.1 Verrucomicrobiota bacterium
CAAATCTTTCTTGTCAGAACGCCCTGGGGGATGGTGTGCCTTTACGGTTGAATCCCGCGGAGATTTACAAAGAAATTACAGAAAAAGGGAATAAAGATATAAATCCAGAAATAGAAATAAATGGAATAAAATATGACTTTAGAAATAAAGAGGACGTTGATAAATTGCAAATGTACTACGAGAAGGCAATCGGAAATATGCAATCCTCTCCCCCAATTACAGTATCAACGACTATAAATGTCTTTTTGCTTAATCAAGAAAATAAGCTTGAATGTATCACATATAATAATGGCGATACTAACGCATTTTTAGCTGACCGAGAAGGGGCCACCAAGGCTATTTCTTCTAGAAATGTAGAAAAAATCCACGCATCAAATATTTCTTTAGAGAGTGGGAATCGTGTGCTTTCTGTTTGTGATGGCGTTACGGATGTGATTTCCATAAACGAGCTCGAAGAGGCCAATAAATCGCCTGTGCTAAAAGATTCGGACTCTGCAGACTATGTCACAAAATTGATGCAAGCATCAGTTCTCACAGGCTCCGGCGATGACAAAACGATAGTCAGCGCGAAAATCACGCGTGCTGCCCTCTGACCATATTTTCGATAGAGGAGAGTAGATCGAGCCATGTTTGATCAACGGTGCTGCTTTCCGCTATCTTTTTGGCAGCAGCGAGTTCCGCTTTAGCCTTATCCAGAAGCACGCATTTGACAAAGCACTCGGCAGCGAAGAGGTGAGCACTGATGCTACCCGGATCAAGTTCAAGTGCTGCTGCATATGCTCTCGAGGCCATCTCGTAATTTTCACATTGTTGGGCTGCAATCCCAAGGCGAAGCCAGTACTCTGAATATCCCGGATCTAGTATGGTCAAGAAGGAAAAAAGGCAGAGGCAATCCTGAAAACGCTCTTCCGTGAATTTTGCAATCGCCATATCGGTAATAGCCTTCATGCTTGCATCGCTTATTTTGGTAATGGCTTGCAGGTTCATAGAGCTTGTTTTTTCTCTTTCAATACCCTCAAGCTGTGCAGCAGCATGGGAAAGATCGGATTGGAGTGTTTGGTTAGCCTCGCGGGTGAGATAACGAGCCCCTTCTGTGAGTAAAAGGCCTATTGCCGACTCAATTTGCTTAGAAAGCTCCGGCAATTTGAGCGCTTCCCGCATTTCTTGTTTGAGCCTCTCTTTTCTCATTTTTATGTTTAGCAGATGGTTTTGGGCGGGGTCGTCTTCCAATTCTAACGTATCTACGTACGTCTCGATCATTCTTTCGGTCTCTTGTTCAAATTTGTCTTTTGAGGCTGCCGATTTTTCTTTTTTGCTCGCTTTCGCTTGCATTGTGTTTTTTAGGTAATTGGGGTCCATGATACCTCACGTTAATCTCCCTCTTTGTAGTTAATTTAATTTTTTATGTCAATATTAGGCGATCCGTGCTTGAATTTTTCATGATTTTTAGATATGCTTTTCTAAAATAGCAAATAGCAAGCATTAGTTCACTCAATAGAAGGATACTATCATGGAACCAATAACAGATGCCTCTCCCAGAGTTGAAAAGATTATTAAAGAAATGACTACTGAAGAAAAAATTGATTTTATAGGGGGGTGGAACGGTTTCTATGTACGGCCTATTCCGCGTCTGAGCGTGCCTGAGCTTAAGATGTCTGATGGACCTCTTGGCATGAGGGGCGATACCCCTGCTGTCTCCTATCCTGCCGGCATGGCAACTGCCGCTTGTTGGGATACGGCCCTGGCCGAACGCTACGGAAAAGAACTAGGCCGAGACGCAAGAGCTCGAGGTGTTCATATTATATTGGGGCCAAGCATGAATATCTGTCGTGCACCGATGTGTGGCCGCAATTTTGAGTATCTAGGCGAAGATCCATTTCACGTTGCACAGGTAGCAGTTGCCATCATAAAAGGGATTCAGGGCCAAAATGTGGTAGCAACAGCCAAGCATTTTATTGCTAACGATCAAGAGTGGAATCGATTCCAGGTAAGTGCCAATGTCGATGAGCGTACGCTTCGAGAAATCTACTTCCCACCCTTTGAAGCTGCGGTAAAGGGAGCCCAAGTTGGTGCCATGATGACCTCTTACAATATGCTGAATGGGGAATTTACCCCGCAAAACGAATGGCTTATTTCTGAGATTGCCAAGAAGGAGTGGCAATTTCAAGGATTTGTTATGTCTGACTGGAACTCGGTCAATGACGGTTTGGCAGCGGCACATGCAGGGCTTGATATTGAGATGCCATTTGCGATGTATATGAATAGACCAACTCTTTTGAAAGCTCTCCAAGAGGGTAAAATCACTATTCAAACGATTGATGATAAAATCAGGCGCATACTGAATACTGCAGACAGATTCGGTTTCTTCGATCGACCTCAGAAAGACTATGGGATCTCACAACTCAACTCTGAAGGACAAAAAGTAGCCTTAGAGATCGCACAAAATGGCATCGTTCTTTTGAAAAATGACAATAGCTTCCTACCGCTGTCACAAGCAAATGTAAAGAACATTGCTGTGATTGGTCCCAAAGCTGCTCAAATAATTCCTCAAGGTGGGGGCAGTTCCAAAGTAACTCCGATTTGCCAAGGCAGCTTCTTAAAAGGGATTCAGGACCATGTCGGAGAAAATGTGAATGTATTTTATGCTCGAGGTGTACCTGACCTTACTCAAGGATACTATGAAGAGGCATGGGATAATAAGAAGTTTTTCCTCTCAGATCCGGATCCACGGAAACAGCAATTTGGTTTTAATGCCGAGTATTTTAACAATATCGACCTCAGTGGGCCGCCGGCACTTACGCGTCTCGATCCTACGATCAACTTCAAGTGGAGGGAACTAAGCTATGTACAGAATGGTCCTGTCAACCATTATTCTGCTCGTTGGACAACATACTTTTTCGCTCCTGTGGACCTACACGGAACTTTCTACATTTCAGGTGGTGATGGCTATCGCCTCAAAATCAATGGTCAATTGATCGTGGAACGCTGGCATAATCCCAATGGAGAACCTTTCACCTGGCACCCGATGTTCTTCGAGATGGGCAAGATATATCAAATAGTTCTTGAATGCTATCTGGATTACGGCGGTCAAGAGTTTCAGTTTACCATGGTTCCCGGTAGCTATACAGCACTTGACGACGCAAAAGAGGTGGCCTTGAGAGCTGATGCAGTTGTCTTGTGTGTAGGCCTCGACACCTTGCAAGAAGGGGAAAGTTTGGACAGGTCCTTTGTACTTCCCGAAGCACAAAACCAACTGATCAGGACAGTGCTGCAGGCAAATCCAAAGACCGCTGTCGTACTGACAGGTGGCGGGAACGTCGATATGTCCTCTTGGATCAATGGTGCTGGGGCCGTACTGCAGACCTGGTATCCGGGGCAGGAAGGAGGCAAAGCGCTCGCCCAAATCCTCTTTGGCGATGTCAATCCATCCGGCAAATTGCCTGTGACATTCGAAGAGAAACTGGCCGATAACCCTACTTCTATTTCCAAAAGTTATTACGACACAAAGAGTGACTCCTTCCCAAATGGGAACAAACAGGTTGACTATAGCGAAAAGCTTCTTACAGGATACCGATACTATACTACCAAGCCGGAGAGTAAGCAGCCTCTCTTCCCATTTGGTCATGGGCTGTCGTATACGAAATTTTCCTATTCCGATATACAGGTCGAACGGCTATCTCTGCAAGATCCTACCCAGCTTAAAGTATCCTTTAATATCCAAAATGATGGAGATCGGGATGGTTCTGAAGTAGCTCAACTCTATATCAATCAGGTGCGGCTGCCTCGCGTCACGAGACCACAAATAGAGCTGAAAGGCTTTGCTAAGGTAAAATTAAAGGCGGGTGAGACGCAAAGAGTGTCAATTCTGCTCGATCAAAGGTCTTTTTCATACTACGATGTTGCTACTCACCAATGGGAATATGATCCGGGCCTGTTCAAGATTTTCGTTGGACCTTCTTCAGCGAAACTTACGCTCGTGGCAGAACAGATCTTGCCAGTCAAGCGCAAAGAAGGCTGTACGATTTCCTAAGCCGGTGAATCAGCCCCGCAGCTCAGCTAGCGGGGTCAGGGTTCCTAGCCCGATAATTACGTATGCCGGTCAGCTATTAATCAACTCCTTAGCTTCTGGGTTTTGTCTTTGCTTAGAGTAGTGCTTGTAGACACATACTCCTAAAGCAGCTAAGCCGAAAACTGTTGCGCATGTCGTAAATGATGGAAAAACGAAGCTCCAGCTGGCACTGCTTTTGAGCAGACTACAAGCCCCTTCATTTGCACAGAACAGAGTAACGTCGTACGGTGGATAAAGCCCTTTTCCATATGCAAGGTCAAAAGCTTGATGACAGACGCTTTCTGAGATATTTGACATTACGTTACAAAAACAGTTGCAAATCGTGTTAGCAGTTTGCGTTGCACAAGCTGCTTTTGTGAGAGAATAAGCACTATAAATTCCTATTCCAATAAGCCCGCCTCCCACAGCGGATGCACCTAGTGCTTCCTTCGAACATATACCCATACCCCAGTCTCCTATTTTTGAAATTAAACATATAATTATACGCTATTGGCGTATTCTTAAGCAAACAACAAATCCACTAATTACATATAATACGAGCGTAGAGTAAGCGGTAAGTGGGTTTCTGGGTTTGGCTTAATAACGCGCTTGTAGTAACATATTCCTAAAACAGTTAAGCTGGCAAGTGATACGCATGTCATAAATGACGGAAAAACGAACCCCCAGCTTGCACTGCTTTGCAGCACGCTACAACCACCTGCGTTTCCACAAAACAGAGTAACGTTATGCGGCTGATAAGGCCCTTTTCCATATGCAAGGTCAAAAGCTTGGTGACATAAGCTTGTTGAGATATTTGACATCGTTCTACAAAAGCAGTCGCAAATCGTGTTAGCAATGAGCTTTGCTCCCACTGCCTTTGTAAGAGAATGTCCACTATAAGCTACCATTCCAATAAGTCCGCCTGCCACAGCGGATGCACCTAGTGCTTCCTTCGAACATATACCCATACCTTGGCTCCTATTTTTGATGTTAAAGGCGTGATAATACGCTAGTTTATTGTTTTTTACTTGTTAAAAGTAAATTTGAAAGGCAAACTTTCAATTTCTTTTCTCGCTTGAGCCTGCAGTTTTTTGTTACTCATTTCTGAATAGAGGAGAAGAACTTCTTCCAGGAGAGTTTGTAAAATAGAGGACGTGGCGGTCTTGAGAGTCACTGCTTTGCTTATGGATGCTGCCTTCGAACTGGTAGCTAGCGTTTTGCTGTGCAGAGTATTTATCTCCTTACAGTAACAAGAGATCAGGCGTCTAGATAGTGGGGAATAAGCCGGATCCTTCGATTCAACTCCTAAGTTACGTTCAATATCAGCAACTGTTTGAATAATTGTTAGCGAAAGGGTTCTTATCGCAAGCTGTACGTCTGTTGCAGTGCGTTGTAAAGGATCAAAATACCATACAAGAGATAACATTTGTTTTAACACTAATTTAACTCGAGCTCCTAAGGGGCAGATCTCGTCGTGGTCACTGATATTTTTTGTTTTAGCACTAAACTCTTTTATTGAGGTGAGGAGGTTGGTCAAGTCAGACAGTTCAATTACGCTAGGAGCATTCAACAAGAAAGCATTATCTGCTTTCTGAAGACAAAACTGCGGGGAAAAGTCTTCGCTCAGAAGAATATCTGCGAACAGCTTCGTGCATTTGTGCGTATCTCCCCTGAGAGCATCCTTCGAGGAAAGGCCAAGAGAGTAAGAGAGGGGAAGCTTCAGCCAGTGAGTAATATCTGACTCTTGCAAGCAAGGAAGTAGCTCTTTTATAGAGTAGTCCCGAAAAAAAGTAACAAAATAGGCAAAACCTGCTTCTACGTAAGCAAGCTCTTCTGCTGTATGTTTTGACTGGTTTGCCCAATCTCGAGACGTTACAATGACCTGTTTTAGTGTGTAACCATCAGTTGGAATCAGGTAAGAGAGCCAATAGCAGAGAGCATGCCATTCGTGAAGCGTGTTTTCAGGAATAAGTTTATATGGATGAGAAAAGAGGTCTATTTCTTCAAAAGGAGCTGTTATTATTTCAAAAGATCCATTTTTTCTCCGCTCTGCTATTTCATGTTTTACTGTTTCAGAGTAAGCCTGAAGCCAATATTCCGGGCCGAAGGCCTTTTGGTGCGATAGCTCCACTGCCCAGCACACATCCCCAAAAAGACTTTTAAATGATTGTTTTGTCTCTCTAGTGAAAAAATCAGTCAGGAGTTCGCACATTGCAAATGTCAGCGTTTTGATGGGATACGTTTCAGTTGTTTCCTCTTGATATAGTGATGATGCAAATAGAGCGGAAAGAGTGAATAGTATCTCTTCTCCTGATAGGATTGGGATGACTTTTTTGAAATGAGCGATAAGGTGCGAGTTGTCAGAAACAGCTTCTGGTTGTTGACTAAGTAGCCCGTCAATATGCGCTTGGATAAATGACAAGGGTTCGTGAACATGTATATTCAAGTCGAGGTTTATGAGACCGGTTTCCAATTGGTCCACTGATGTGTTCTCGAGATTGTTATGAATCATTGGCCGTTCCTTTGTACATGTTCATCTCCCTCTCCGTAGTCAATTTAATTTTTTGCTCGTCAACATATGTAACAATTTCGGTGATAAGTTGCCACAGCTCTTGCATCTGCAGTGGTGTTAACACGTTCTCAGGACCGTAACGACGTTGCCAATAATGAAGCATACGGAAATTCTCTGGGGAAGTAATATAGCCTAGACCTTCGAAGAATCTTTCTTCGCATAATTGTCGCGAAGATGGTAAATCGGATGGCACCGGTATGGCACTCATGTAATCGACAAGGTGCCCAAGAACAGTTTCGATTTGGGGGAAATTTTTTTTAGCTTGGGCCTGAATTTCGGGATCCATCCATGGAATACCCTTAGAGAGCTGATCTTTCGCAATCATAATCTTTCGATAAAACTGCATCACGCACTTTACTGAATTAAACTTTTTATTTACATAACAACTTGTATCATTATTTATTGTAAGTGAAAGTATGAGAACAAGGGTCGGGATCAAATGAGTAAGCTGGTCGTGTACAAATTCCTTTCCTGACGAGAGCAACCCATCATGGCTCATGTAAGCCTCAACAAATTCCAGGTCAGTGGCTATGCCTTCAGAGCTGACAATATCAAGTGGGGGCAAAGTGGGGTGTTTCTCCATTAAACGTGCCCATCTTGCGAGTAAAGCAGTGCGATCCGGTAAGCTAAACTCATCTCCGTCAAAACGCTTATAATTATCCTCAAGATCATGGTGCTGATAATTATACCCAAGTTCTTTTAGTTTAGATCTGCAGGTGATAAAAAGGTTATCAGGATAGTAGCTTTTCAGTCTCTCTTGTCGATCTGCCTCCAAAAACAGAAACATCATTTCAGGAAGCTCTACAGCCGGGTAAATCTCACACTCCTTACGTACCTCTGGGGAAATCTCCCCAGGAGACCGATAGTTGTGGTTTAGGTTTATTACATATTCGGGATTCTTTTTAAATGTGTAGATCTTACCGCCGTATGTATCGTGCTTCCAACTGACGCAGTGCCATATTGCCCCGTTTTTTGCTGCGGGTTTCTCGTAGTAGGTGATGTCAAGATGTGAAGCCGAAAGTTGTCTTCTGAGAGGAGGTCTCTGTTTGACGATCATATCCTCTGCTTCACGAGCTTTGATTTTGATGATTTTTCTGTCGGTGATACCCTCATCTTTCTGAGGCTTTATATTACTTTGGACTTTTTCGCCACACCGGGAGAGTTCGTTTTCGTTAAGGAAAATATATTTTGACGCTTCTCGTGGCTTTCCACTCTGTACGTTGTGCTGTTTCTGTTCCGATGCATTGCTTACTGGTAGATAATCAAGATTGTAATTTTCTAAACGGTTCATTTCTAAATCTCTCAAGCAAAGTAATAATAAAATATTATATTAATAACAATGGATATTGAATATGCAAAAAAGTATACAACAACATCAGCAATTCCCGCCAGCACTTTTTTCCGTGTAAGTAAAAGATTTCGTTCGTAAACTTTCAGGCCTCCACTTTTTTGATTGAGGCCGCCTCTATGAGCATCGTCGTTAGAAAATCCCTTTGCGCTGACACCTTGATTTCGGATATCTATTCCTGCTTTCGGGAAATTCCAGATCCTAGAGCACTCCTAAATACTGCCTCGATCTCTTTCACCGACGTGCTAATGTCGGGTCTTGCTGTTTTTGGTTTAAAATTCCCTTCCCTACTTAAGTACGATCAGAATCGCCATACCCTTGACGCCAATCTGTTACGTCTTTACCACATCCATCAGCCGCCTTCAGACACTTACATGAGGGAACGCTTGGATGAACTCGATCCAATTACCATGCGCCCCGTATTCAAAAAGATGTTCGCCAATCTCCAACGAGGGAAGTGTTTGGAAGGATTCGTATTTCTTGAGCAGTACTACCTGTTATCTCTGGATGGCACGGGTGAATTCTCTTCCAGCAGAGTCTGCTGTCCCCATTGTTGCAAGAAAGAGCACAAAGACGGTTCTGTCACATACTATCATCAGATGCTGGGTGCCTGTATCGTCCATCCCAGTCAGTCAAATGTAATTCCTCTTTGTCCAGAGATCATTCAAAATGGGGATGGCTTAGCAAAAAACGATTGCGAGCGTAACGCCTCCAAACGGTTCATAGAAAACTTTAGGAGAGAGCATCCTCATCTGAAGGTGATCATACTCGGAGATGGAATTTCTTCAAATGCACCCTACATCCGGCTTTTGGAAGAGAACAGAATGAAATACCTACTTGGGGCGAAGCCTGGAGATCACCAATCTTTATTTGATGCTATCAATGCCT
>JAFEGS010000210.1 GCA_018239705.1 Verrucomicrobiota bacterium
AGGGGCGATTAGAGCCATCTGAGGCAAGGAAGTAGCCAAGCTCCCCTCTTGCAGATTCGACAGCTGTATAGAGTTCCCCTTCCGGGGGATGAATCCCCTCAGAGACAAGCTTAAAGTGGTGAATAACCGCTTCCATACTTCTTGCAAGCTCTTTTCTCGGCGGTAGAGCCACTTTGCGATTATCGACAATTACCGGGCCAGGTGCAAGCAATCGAAGTGCCTGTTCAATAATGGAGGCGCTCTCTTTCATCTCCTGCATGCGTACAAGATAGCGTGCGTAGGAATCGCCCTCTGTGCATGTGGGGATGTCAAAGAGATACTGCTCATAGCCGGAGTAGGGATAGGCCTTTCTGACATCGTAGGCCATACCGGCCGCGCGCAGGATAGGGCCTGTGCACATGTACTGTTTGCAAAGAGGAAGGTCAATAATTCCAACCCCCTCGAGGCGCTCGCGCCAGACGTAGTTTTCAGTAAGGAGGTTGTCAAAGTCCTTCCACGCGCGAGGAAATGCCTTTAAGAATGCGTGGACTTCATCCTCAAAGCCGGCGTTAAGGTCGCGATTGAGTCCGCCGATTCTCCAGGAATTTGGAAACATCCGTGCGCCGGAGTAGTTTTCGAAGATGTCTAAAATCTTTTCTCGTTCGGCAAAGCAGTACATAAAGACGGAGGACATATTGAGCTCAAGCGCGCTTGTGCCTAGCCAGAGAACGTGGCTTGCAATCCTGGATAATTCCAGTAAGATGACTCGGATAATTTTTGCCCGCTCAGGCACCTCTAGACCCATCAGCTGTTCCACTGTCTGGGCAAAAGCATGCTCTTCTGATGGCCCGGAGAGGTAGTCAAGTCGAGAGATAAGGGTAAACATCTGCAGATAGGTCCTTGTCTCGCACTCCTTCTCCACACCGGTATGCAGGTAGCCAATTACAGGCTCACATGCGGTGATGACCTCGCCATCCATGCGTAGTTTCAGCCGTAATACGCCATGTGTCGACGGGTGCTGAGGACCGAGGTTGAGCTCCATGATCTCATCTGTGGACTCATCTTTTTTAAGCAAGTCTTGGTGCTTCGACATAGGGGATAATTTCCGATGGAATTTTTGGTTCTACACTATGCTTAAAAGCAACACTTTCCTCAGTCAACGGATAGTCTTTTCGAAGTGGATGTCCCTGCCAGTCATCGGGCATTAAAATACGCTTCATCTCCGGATGGCCCTCAAAGGTGACGCCATAGAGATCAAAGAGCTCGCGCTCATACCAGTCGGCCCCGGCCCATAGTGCAGTAGCAGAAGGGAGCGATTCCTCTCGCTTGACATAGACAAAGACGCGAATGCGCTCAAGCGTTGCTGGATTGTGGAAAAAGTAGATAACCTTCGTCTTCACTTCAGGCTCGAGATAGTCGATGGCTGTCAGGTCCATCAGCACTTCAAAACTATAGGGAGGACTTTTTAATAGAGCGAGAAGCTCCATAAGCTTCTCTTTCGCTACTTCGAGCGATACTTGCCCAAACTGTGTGTGCACAGCAAGCACATGCCCTGAAAGTAGCTGTGATACATCAATTGCTTTCATTGGCCCCCTTCCTTCGAGATAGTGGGTGTTCCGATTCTATTTTCTTTTGCAACATAATAAGCGCGTCTAAAAGAGCCTCCGGGCGTGGCGGACAGCCTGCCACATAGACATCCACAGGCACAATCTTGTCTACGCCCTGAACTATGGCATAGTTATTGTAAATCCCGCCTGTAGAGGCACAGTCGCCCATCGCAATGACCCACTTTGGCTCAAGCATCTGGTCATAGACGGTTTTGAGCACCGGAGCCATCTTCTGGCTGCAACGTCCGGCGACAATGAGTACATCACTTTGCCTTGGCGATGCGCGAAAAACCTCAGCTCCAAAGCGGGCGATGTCGTAGCGACTGGCTGCAGTCGACATCATTTCAATAGCACAGCAGGCAAGGCCAAACTGTGCAGGCCAGAGGGAATTTTTTCGCGCCCAGTTAATAAGCTGGTCTAGACTCCCAAGGAGAAAGGGCGTCCGCTCTTTTTGATTCATTCCCATTCAAGTCCTCCTTTCTTCCATACGTAGGTAAAGCCAATAGCGAGAATAATTAGAAAGACGAGCATTTCGTAAAAAGCAAAGGGGCCAATGCTTTTTCCAACCACTGCCCATGGAAATAAAAAAACTACTTCAATATCAAAGACGAGAAAGATCAGCGCGACGAGGTAGTGCCGCAGGGGAAAGCGTTTTTGTAGAAGATGAGTCTCGGTCTGGATGCCCGACTCATAGGGCATGAATTTGGTCTTGGTGCTCTTTTGTGATGGGAAGAGGGAGGTTGCACCAAGCAGCGTAAGCGTGATGATAAAAACCAGCCCCAGATAGATGTAAAACGAGTAAAACTCTGACATACCAGTATCTCCCGACTATAATGGCAGGTTGTACAGAGTTCCCCGATTTTTTGCTAGCCCTATTATATTGTCATATTTTCAAAGCGCATTGAAAGATCGTCTACTTCGTCAGCTACAGAGGCGTAAGGTACTATGCCGAGGCATTTTTGAGGGTAATTTGAGGTGTGGACATAGACTCCAGCTTTTGGTGAATAGCCGCCAATATAGAGATGACAGGTCTGGCCGGAAAAAGTAATAGTATCCGGCGTGACCGTATAGGACCACGTTTCTTTCCCGCGGTCATCAAAACAGGTGCCTGATCGAAGAATGGAAATCGAGTCGACAAAAGCTCTTTCTCGTAAAGGTGCTGGTTTCAACCCGAGCCCCTTTTCGATAACAATTTTTTCCATTTTATCAAAAATCAGCTCCCTACTCCCTTCTACAAGGGATTTTCTCATGATAAAGAGTCCCACGTTCTTCGGATATTCTGTTCGTGTAAGGAAGGCTTCGGTCAGAGAACCCTCATCGAACACTCGGGGGGGGCCTTTAAAATTAAAAAGATCATTACTAAGCTTAAAAATATTTGCAAGAGAAGCTCGAGTCTGCAGCTTGCCCAAAAGTGAGGGGTCTACACAAATTATATAATTATCTTTAACCAGTTTGTCTGGATCGTCTGGGTCGGGACTTTGTAGAAAATC
>JAFEGS010000211.1 GCA_018239705.1 Verrucomicrobiota bacterium
CTGGAGTTGATACTCTTGCCCATTGCGCATGACCGCCTGGTTGCCTGTGCCCTTATCGATGACCGTAGAGGCCTTTTGCAGTGTTTCCCGATCTATTTTTTTTGTCTGTACGACGTACGATTGCTGGCCATCTTCAATCAGGACAAACTGTTTGCCTTTATATGGGTCTGTTTGCTTCGCTGTAATGGTAAGCTCTCCGTCAGCCTCTTCGACTGTATAGCTCTTTCCCTCTGCGATGAGCTCACCCTCATCGGGATCGTACGGAATATAGCTGGTTGAGGAGCTCAGGACGCTATTGCCCTCAGAATCAATAAATTCTTGGTACTGCGCGTCAGCTATCTTTTCATCTGGACCTTCAAGTTTGAAAACGCCTTCATCCTCTAGATCTTCGACTACTTCATACTGTACGTCATGAATTTCAACAAATTTCTTGTCATTTTCCTGTGTGATTGCAAAGATGTGACTTTTTGGCGCTGCAAAAACTTCCTCTTCCTGATTACTTAGCTTTGCGAAGGTTTCTTTTTCTAGAAGCTGGTCAAATTCTGTCTTTGGCGTTGCTATTGAAAAGCCCTCATTCGATGCTGTAAGTGCATATGTGGTATCATTCAGTTCGATGGAGAGGCCCTCATTGCTTTGAAAAACAGCCACCGGTATCTTGTCATTACGTATCTCTTTACTGTCTACGATGGTGAGTCGATCGCCTATGCGAGCAAAGAGATACTCTTTATCGCGGCCTGTTTCATCCTGGTCCTCGCGAGAAATAACTGTAGCAGTTCCTTGCTTTGAGGGAGCGACAGCACCCTGTAGTCCTGCCATCCAGGTCACCATGTATCCCAGCTTGGACATCACGGCCTCTTCGCGTCCCGGTTTGAACACAACGTTATCATTCATATAGAGGTCTTTTGCATTGAGAGAGGCGGGGTTAAAGTGAGTTAAGGGTGAGTTCTCGGACGATTTTTTAAGCTCTGTCGAGAGCGTGAGCAGGCGGTGATGCGGGACGAGCTCTTTTCTCATTATTTTCCAATCGCGAGGCTTACTTGGGCTTGCCATTTCTTGAGGTCGCTCAAGTGCGTTGCGATAGGTATTTGTACTATCCTGCAAGGCCGCGCGGTTTTTGACTTGTCTCCCATAGCTTTTGCGGTTCGCACTTGGGAGAGGCTCTTGCGGAGCTTGGAAGGGTGAGTTTTCTGCTCTAGAGTTCTCTATTCCTGTCATTACAATACCTCATTAGTATCTATTCTTTACTATAGCAAAATAAACTTTTATTTAATATAGTTGTAAAAAATTATTTTATATGGATAATGGAAATTGAGGAGTGTGAGAAATTTTTTGCAAGGAGGTGTGTTATGCACATGAAAAAATTGCTTGAAAAACTTGCATACCTCGAATTTGTCAACGATCAGCTTTCAGCTGAGTTGCACTATGTGGACAAGCTCTTGAGGTCTGTCGGTTTTACCGATGGTCTCGTTACCGTCAAATCAGCTGCGAAAGAGCTGTATGAAGAGGAAAAGGGAGCTCCTTCACAAGAAGACCAGCTTACTGAAGAGTAGGTCGTGTACCGTTGGAGCCGGACCTTAGCTGTCCGGCTCCATTTTTATTTAGCCCTGCAGCAGACGATCCAGCTCGCCAATCAGGTAAAATGGGAGGGAGCGAAGCTCATAGTGGAGGGGATTGCCTTGGGTATCTTTGAGGTCTACCGTGTATTTTGATGGTGGGGCGGAATTGATGCGAACGGCAAGAGGTAGATTCTTGAGGTGCATAAAGCGATGAAGCGATTTTAACTTGCCGGATGCGCCTGCCTTTACTTCAATGGGAACCACCCTGCTGCCATGCTGGATGACGTAATCAATCTCAGCGCTTGAACTTTTTTCGGGATTTATCCAGTAATAGAGCGCAGGCTCTTGGTAGAACGGGCCAATTGTTCTGAGCAGCTGGCCTGTCACCTGCTCTGCAATGCCGCCCTTGTTGATCAAATCAATTTCCTGTATGGAGGCAAGCTCCGAGAGCTTCAGGCCAAGATCCGATGAGCTTAAGCCTACGTCAAGCAAGATGACTTTTATGTATGCTTTGAGAAGCTCAGCTCCGAGAGGCACACCGTTTGACGAAGAGGCCATAATCTTATGGCAAACCCTCGCTTTAGCAAGAAGCTCTAATGCCTCTTTAACCACTTCTGCGCGCACATCGGCATTTACATTGCTGCAAACAAACTTCTCGCCAAGATGTAGCGGTACAGCTGTCAGTACCTCCTGGAGTCTCTCTTGGGGTGTTTTACTACTATATTTGCCAAAATCATCGCGATAGGTGTGGAGAATGTCATTGTGCAGTCTTGAGACATCAGAAATGTCCTGTTTTGTGCTCCAAGAATGTACCACAGCAGGCATGCCTCCTACGATGATATATTCCTTAAACAGGGCCATCAGTTTTTCATGTGTAAATGCAGAGATCTGTTCTTGCCAAGTAAATTCTTTAATCTGGGCGACAAGCTCTTCTCTCTTGTGTGCGAGTAAAAACTCCACAAAAGAGAGTGGTTCTATATACATATAGCTTATGCGGCCAACGGGCATGCTGAATTCATGGTGGCCAAGTACAAATTCTAAGAGCGACCCTGCAGCGATTACGGCCAGTTCCGGCATATCCTCGGCAAACCAGCGAAGCTTAGGAAAGAGGTGAGGAGCTGCTTGGATTTCGTCGATAAAGAGCAGGCAGTTAGAAGGGTCAATCGCTATCTCAAGGTCAAATCGAAGCTGCTTCAAAATCGTAGCCGGCTCGTTTGAGGCAAAGGAGGAGGCAAGTTTTGGGTGCTTCTCGAGGTTTATTTCGATCAGTTTTTTCCCTGTTTCATGGGCTAGCTGGCGTACAAGCCAGGTTTTTCCTACCTGTCTTGCTCCTCGTAGTACAAGAGGTTTGCGATCTGAAGAAGCTAGCCATTTTTTTAAATAACCCAAAGCTGTTCTTTGCATAGCATGCCCCCTTTTCCGCTATTTTATCACAGAAAACCAGAGGAGTCAACAAAAAGAAGGCCTTCTTTTCCCGGATTTCTGCAAAAAGAAGGCCATCTTTTTGCAGAAATC
>JAFEGS010000212.1 GCA_018239705.1 Verrucomicrobiota bacterium
GCTTCATCGACGATGAGGCAATCAAACTGCTCTTTTTGAAAGAGGGGAAGATCTGCTCGCAGCGTCCCGTAGGAGGTGATGATGATGTCAAAGCCGTCTAAAAGATCGGTAGCATTTCGCTTTGCCCCGTGGAAGATAAGACAGCTGCTCGATGGGAGAAATGTATGAGCTTCTTGCTTCCAGTTGTGAAGAAGGGTTGTGGGAGCAACGACAAGTGTTCTGGGCAGGCTCTGGTGGGTAGAGAGGAAGGCGAGTACCTGCACCGTTTTACCAAGGCCCATTTCATCGGCTAAGAGCCCTCCGGATCCTGTTTTGAAGAGCTGCTTCATCCAGTTCACCCCGGTCTGCTGGTAGGCTCGCAAGATGCCCTTGAAGGTTGTCCCTAGCGGCTCTAGGGGCAGAAGGTCGGGGTTTCCTATTGCCCTAAGTAGCTGCCGCTCCTCGGGATCAGTGACAGTAACTGTGCCTTTTTCTACCAGCTCGGCTGCAAGGCTTAAGGCCTCTTTGGGTATTTTTAAAGTGCCCGATACAAAGTCTATTTGCTTTAAAAGGCTATAGAGGGCCGATTGCTTATCAAGAGAGAGAAGGCCCGTTTTTTTAAATCCCAGAGAGATCATCTTTTCATTTTTACTCACGGCTTTTGCAAGCTGAGCGATATCGATCTCAACACTTCCAAAATGGCATGACCCTTGCAGCTCACCTTGGTGGATGCTGGCCCTGCACTCACCAAGCGCAAAAAATTCATTTTCCTGCTTGTCATAGACCTTCCAGCCAAGCTCGAGCAAAAACTGCACTGCTGCTACAGCGCGATCAGTCGGGCAGTAGTAGCGCGTAGAGGCTGTTGGTTTTTTGCAAAATCCGGCCTCCAGAAGGTCGCTTTCAAAGCCCTTTTCAGCTTGGCTTGGAGCGATCTCATTAAAGGGCGTGCGCCTTGCACCTATCTGCATAAACAGATTGGCAAAAGCGCAGGTGGTGTCGGCAAGCAGCAGTACGGGCAGTGGATCGATCTGAGGCTCTTTTTCCTGGGAAATCTGCAGCTCGTGGACTTTAGGGGAGTGCTCCTGCGACTGAAGCTCTTTGAGCCACTTCTTATAATCATTTTTTGAGACTATTTTTTCTTGTTCAAACCCGCTCAGCTCTTGCCAGGAGACCTCCGGATCGATAAATCGGAGGAATCGATCCTTGATAACCATATGAGGGGCTCCCTGAAGGAGGAGGCTGCACTCAGATAGCTTGTAGGAGGTGGAGCTGCTACTGAGAAAGGCTATGATGGCGAGCTCTTCTTGTCCTCTTGGCTCGACAAGGTATTCAAGCGAGAGGCGGGAGAAAAAGTCGCACAGGAGTGGCTGTGTGTTGTACAGGAGTTTCTGTGTGCAGGAGAGCTTCTGCAGCAGCTCGTATGACAGTGAAGGCCGTAGGCGAAAAAAGCTGAAGGGGGTGTGGGTATCGACTCTACCTGTTTTTGACTCTCGGCGGCGCCAGTCGAGCTCATTGTCGATGAGGCTGTTCATCAAGGGCTTATCAGAGGCCATGGCAAGAAGTGCTGCTGCATCGAGTGCTTTGGGCAGATTGAGCGAGACTACCGGCGCGCGGTAGCGGCGCGATAGCTCCTGGTCGAGATGATAATGAAACGTGTGTGTTGCCATAAAAGTACTGGGACAGTATAGCACGAGGAGCAATTTTGGGGCAAATGCCACGAGCTAGGAGCGAACAAGTACTTTAATTTTTCGAGTGTTCGTTGTAGAATAGTCTACTTACAAGAAGAGGACCGCAACATATGACAAAGAAACGATTTTGGAGCAATTTCCCCTGCAGGCAAAAGGCAGAAAGGCAGTGGGATGAGGGAGCCAAGGCGGCTGAAAAGGAAAATCCTCTCAAAGTGTTAAAAACACTACCTCAAATGCCGGGGATCACGGAAGAGACGAAGCGCAATCTCAAATGGAAAAGCCTCAAGTGGATGATTGCCAAAGACCACAACTGGTCCATCGCAAGGCATATCATGAAGCGTCCCTTCCACTACCTGGGTCGCTATATCAAGTCGCTCTGGAAGAAAGAATCCTATCTTCGCGATGACGATTTTTTTCTCTACGGCATTCCCGATGTAGAGGCCTTTACAAAGCTTCTCAAGCTGCCCGACTCACTCCTTGTCATCGGCTTTTCCTACTGCGAAAAGCCGCATGAATGTCCGTCCAAGCGGTTTACGCCGGACTGTATCCACGATCCTGAACATCCCGTCTGCAGGCAGTGTTTTGTGGGTAAGGCCATCAACGCTCTTCCCGAGAAGAGGGCAATCCCGCTCATCATCCCAACCATCCACTACATTGGTAACAAAATATTTGAAATTATTGAGGCGAACCCCACAAAGAGGGTGATTTTTATCATTACCGCCTGTGAGATGACGCTGCGAATGTTTGGCGACTGGGGCAACATGTCGGGCATCCAAGGGATTGGCGTTCGACTCGATGGGCGCATCTGCAATACAATGAAGGCCTTTGAGCTCTCAGAAGAGGGCATCAAGCCGGGACTCACCGTTGTGCTTCCAGAGACGCAGCGCAGAATCCTCGACCTTCTTGAGCACTATTCGTCTAGTAACGGCTTGGTCTCTTGCACCTGAAGCTGTGGATCAGTATTGATTTTCGGTGTAGCAAGACAGCTCTTCGCTAATTGGACCACAGTTGCTCCAAAAAGAATCCCAGCGCCAATATAGAGGCCCGCAATCCCAAGTGGTGGTGCAGTATGGAGGTACTGGGCTGCAATTCCAAATCCAGCAAAGATCACGCCCGATGTAGCAAAGACGAGAGAAGTGCATAAGGAGCTTGCATTTATGGGTAGTCTATATATCTTGCGCCCGAAGTAGGTCCCCATAAAGCGTATTTCTTCATTGCCGTAAACCATATCTAATTCGTCATCGGCAATAGTAGGCAAGCAACGGTCTATCAAACAGCTCATATATACCCCAAATAGTTCAAGAGTTTATTTCTGAAGCTGTATAACGTCAACTGTGTTCGATGTAAAGTTGGTCACGTAGGCAAACTTGCCATTGGGCGATACCGTAACGGTATTAGGGGA
>JAFEGS010000213.1 GCA_018239705.1 Verrucomicrobiota bacterium
AACATCTTTATCAGCTGTTTTTGTTCTTGGGAGGATTTTCTCATAATCGCGCGCGAGGAGATGGAAAGCAAAACTGACATATCGATCCACCTCATAGTCCTTCATCAAGTCATACATGCGATGAGTTACCGTTTCGAGTTCATCTAGCTTATATATCCAATCGTCTTTTCGCTCTGAGCGTGTATACACGCTGATACATTTTACAAGTTCCTTATAGGTACTATACTTTGTCCGATGCCCATCCGAAACCACTTTTCTAAAGCCAAAAGGGCCCGCGACATACACCGTATTAGTATGGATATTTTCTCCAAAAACAGTAACTGTCATGATTTTCTCCTTATTAATCTCCGTATAAATCATTATTTATATCGATATTAAATAATCCATTATAATGATAACGCATTTTTTGAGTCGCTGTTTCCACCTCAGATGGGGGGGTATCCTTCAACGACACAGAGCTCATAGTATATTTTGGGTTCATTGCTTCTGCCTGCTTGTGCGCTACATAACCAAGCCCGCGTAGAGCTGCTGCAAATGTTGGTTTTAGTTCAATAGCTTTGGAGAAGAGCTCTTGTGCCTCAACGAAGCGCTTACTTTCGGCGAGCAGAACACCCAAGGTGTAATGGGCTATAGCCGATTTTGGGTCGATGGCAATAGCCTTGCGTACCATTATTTCTGCTGCAACGAGGTTGCCCTCTTTTTGCTGCATCTCGCCAAGCATTGTAAGCAGAAATGCGTTATTTGGATTATCTTTAATAGCTTTGTCTAGGTCATCCCGGTTCAGTGCGATTGATGTACAATTTGGGAAGAGGCGAAGCAGTTCCTCAGCATCTTGCGGAGATATGTCGCCTCCTATCCACCGGACGGCCGACCGGTACTGTTTGGGAATGAGATAGAGCTCAGAAAAATCGTTATTAGTAAGATTGATTTTATCTACAGCAGCTGCAATAAATTTTAGAATTTCAAGATCTTTCTTGTCGTGAAAAGTTTTGGTAAAGTCATTGAGATTGAGAGCATAGTTCCCATTAGACAGCTTCGCGCAACGAATATTCTTTGAGTCAAAATAATGAGGTACAAATTTTTCATGGTTTAGATGAAGTGATCTGCAATTAAAAGGTTTGAAAAGTTTTTCTTCAAGGTCACGGACTAACTCTGCTTTAAAAGATAATTTGTTCTCGCTTTTAGAAAGATAGGAAAATATACTTTTAGCGATTGTTTGGAAAAATGGATCATCATTCATAGTTCTGCTATACTCTGCACATCGAACTAAAAAATCTAAATCTACATTATTTTCAATTGTTACCTTTAGAGTAATTGCATCTTTGCAGTGTGACAGGAATGAATCATTGTAAAATGAAGTGCTTATTATTTTATTTTGTAGTGCACGCTCTATTGTCAATTTGAGGAAGTCTTTCTTATCGAGATTGGCCGCATCAATTTTATCGGCAAATTGTAAAAGCTCTAAGAGGGCCTGGGAGTCATTGGTGGAGAATTTTTTTGTTAAGAGGTAGTGGCCAAAACAGCGAAGCGCCTCTTCTCCTAGGGGTACAGGCATGCTTTGAGCCTCTTTCAGGCCAGGGGAGAAGGTCTCACTGAAGTAGGTAAAGAACATCTCAAGAAGCTTTTTTGAGCAGGAGATAGAGCAGCCATCTTTACCATGTAAGACGATGTCTTTTTCAAACAGATCTTCAGGAAGCCCATCCTTTGCTCTAAAGAATTGCAGGAGTGCATCCTGCTGCGCTGGCTGTAGATTTGCTTTGGGAATGAGCTTGAGAAGACGGGGGTAGAGCGCTGGCTGTTCAAAGCGCAACCGATGGTTTGTTTCTTGGACTTTTAGTAAAAATTTTGAAATATTTTCTGTTTTGTTTTTATTGATCTGCTTTTCAAATTTCTCTATATCGGTCTCAACTATTTGCGTTTTGGTATTAGTTGTGTTATTAATAGATAATAATTTAAGTCCAGTTCCCATTTCATGTCCTCCAAGTAAAGATGGAATTATGATGTAATTACTGATTTTTTTCAATCATTAAATTTTTGAAAGAATTGAAATCTAAGCATAGTGTGGTCCAAACGACACAAACGACAAAAAGGACGAAAACGACTTAAACGACACTAACGACAAAAACGACAAGAGAGATGAGTCCTTTTGGTCGTTTTGGTCCTTTTATGTCGTTGTAGTCCTTTTCGTCCTTTTCGTCCTTTTCGTCGTTTGTGTCGTTTGTCGTTTTGGTCGTTTGTCGTTTATTTTGAACTTCAACTATTTAAGTACACAGCGTACTGCAGCCAGGCAAGGCCGCATGCCTGCAGCGCATCATCATCTTTAATATCTATCTTGCCTCTATCAAGATATAAGATCATGTTGCGCACTGTCTCAATACAAGATGGCCGTTGCAGATGTGCCAGGGGATTTTTTGCCCCGGGCTTGTAGTGCACATAGCCATGCATGCCATTGGTGGCTGCATTCATCACGCGCAGGCGTGTAAAGCGCATAGCTTCTTCAGCGGTTGGGCTCCTCTGAAGGTAGCGCGCATAGAATGCAAGCCCTGCCTCTCGCGTCATCACCTGGCCATTACAGATAGCGGCGACGTCTGCATCGCGAGGGCCCCACCCTGCACATTCCCAGTCTATGATAAATAATTTCTTTCCATCATAGAGAAGGTTTCGCGTATGGAGGTCATTGTGATTCAGCACCTTTTCAGTCTCGACCGGCCATGCCAGGCACTCTTCGAGCATCGTTTGAGTCGCTTTTGGGAGCGACGCCATATCTGCTACTTTCACTCCTTTTTGCAGGTGGAAGCGGTCGTTTCTATCCGTGACACACGCCTGATCGATTGTAAGGCTTTGCAGGCGCCGTACATGCTGCAGCAGCTGCTCCACAAGATCGTCAGAGGCAGTAATAAGACCTGGGCTAAATTCAGCAGGGAGGATATTCTCTATCTTCTCCATTATGATTAGGCCTGTCTCACTACTTGCATAAAGCAGTTTAGGTGAGATAGAGGCCCTATTTGCCTCTTGCAGGATGGCCACCTCCTGCGCTATGCCCTTTGTGCCAAATATGCC
>JAFEGS010000214.1 GCA_018239705.1 Verrucomicrobiota bacterium
GATCTATAAAGGAAAGGCGATGGAGGGCAGTAGCCATACCGAAATCAACGCCTGGGTGGAAGCAGCCAGCAATGGACTCATCAAAGAGATCGTCACAGCAGAGGATATGGAAGATTTTGTCCTTGCTATGGCCAATGCGATCTACTTTAAAGGAGACTGGCTCTCTCGATTTGATAGTGATGACACCAAAGAGGGTATCTTCACCTGCCCAGGTGCCGAAGCGGACAAAAAAATAGCTGTCGACATGATGACACAGCAGGGTAGCTTCAACTATTACGAAGATGAGGTGTGCCAGGTTGTTGAAATACCCTACAAGCATGCTGAAGATGTAGCAATGACCCTTATTTTGCCGAAAATAGATAATGATTTCTCAAGCCTGAATGCTGCATTTTTCGAAAAAATCAAAAGCGAGATGGCTATAAAGGCAGGCTCCAGATCCATCTGCCTAAGTTCAAAATTGAAGACAAAGTGGATGTCAAGAGTACTCTAGAGGGCATGGGTATGGGGCAGCTTTTTGAAAAGGCCGATTTTTCGAACATGGTCGATAGCTCACATCAGCCTACTGCTGCAATTTTGCGCGAACTGGTTATCAAAAAGATCACGCAAAAATCTGTTCTGGCCGTTGACGAACAAGGGACAGAAGCGGCTACAGTTACGGTGCAAGTAATGAAGGCAGAATGCTGTGTACATGATGATGCTCCACAGAAAACCATCAACTTCAACAGGCCTTTCCTCTCAGTGCTCACCTACAAACAGGCGCCTATTCTCATGGGAGCTATACGAGCACCGAATGAAAAAAGCCGGTCACATCTTGCTCAAACACAAGAGAATCTTATAAAAGTGTAACCGTTTATTTTGCCTATTGACCCTCACGTATAAGTCATAGTTTATAATGATTGCATCCTTTAAAATTAAAAGGATTTTATAGGAGTGAACATCGATGGCGTACACTGTGAAACAGCTCAGTAAACTCTCAGGAGTCACTGTCCGGGCGCTGCATTTTTACGAAGAGGTAGAGCTTCTACAACCTGCATACTATGGATCCAATGGGTATCGATACTATGAAGAAAAGGAGCTACTACAGCTTCAGCAAATTCTCTTTTTCAAAGAACTTGGATTTTCTTTAAAGGAGATCCAAAAAGTTCTCGGCAGGAGCGATTTTGATAGACTTGCAGCCCTCCATACCCACAAAAAGGCGATCAGCCGTGAGTGGGAACGGCTAGGAAAGCTCCTCGAGACCATCGATAATACAATAAACCACTTAAAAGGAAGCAAAAAAATGAACCTGCAAGATATATACGTTGGTTTTGAATCAAAAGAGAAATATGAGGAGTATCAAAACTATTTAAAAAATAGATTTGGTAACGATCATCCGGCCTTTGCAGAGAGTGAAAAAAATGCAAAGAAGATGTCAAAAGCCGATCACGAGGCCTATCGTGAGAATATGGATGCCATCATGCAGGCGCTCGCGTATCTGTTAGAAAAGCAGTGCAAGCCAGCCTCCAGAGAGGTGCAGCAGGCAATCCGAAAGCTCTACGACTGCATCAAAACATTCTGGACGCCTGACAGGGAGACATTCCCGGTTGTGGGAGAGCTTTTCCTCTCGTTTGAGTGGAAAAAATTCTTCCAGAAGTACGACCCGCACCACCCGCGGCTCGCTCAGTTTGTCGCTGAGGGGATGAGGGTCTTTGCTGAAAAAGAGCTCCCCTGACACGCCTCTCTAGTACGCGGAAGCGTTTGGGAGTAGCTGCGGCATGCCGCAGCTACTCCCAAAAAATCTGCTCTTCTGCTACACTTCGCCGTTTTACAAGTGCTGATTTACAAGTTTGAGGAGTTCACCTTCGAAATATACATTTTCCGATGCATTGCACGTCCCTACCTTGAATTTGGCCTACATAAAGAGCAGCTCCTAAGGAGTTGTATAGAAGATGTGCGAGCACAAACACGATACGTGAGGATGGCGCCTCTTGAAGAGGCTCCCTTCCACACAGATTGCCTTACGTCTATATACTATATCTTTAAAAAGACCTTCGGCATAGACATACCCCTGACCTATGTGGGCGATATGCCTCGCACGCTCCATTCCGGAGGCGAATGGAGGTTTCTTCGCGCAGATGTTCGGTCGATCCAATGCGGGGACATCTGCTTTGTAAAGAGGATAACAGAGCCCAAGCTCATTGCGCACGCGGCGCTTTTTTTAGGGCCCGATGAGGTATTCCACTGCAAAAGAGACGAAGGAGCGGTTGTCGAGAACTACTCGAGCTTCTGCTCTATCTTCGAGCAGAAGCTGACAGATACCCAAATTCACTACATCGATCCGAGAAACAGGGAGCTTCGAGAGAAGTACAAAGACAAGTTTCTGATCGAGCATCAAAACATGATGCTCGAGTAATTATACAAATTTCTTTATTCCGACACAGACATCCATCACAATTCTTTGATGGTCTGCTGCGCGCTCGTCATAGATCTCAAAATCGGTGTGGTAGACGCGATCGCCACCGAGCTCTTGTGGAGACATTTTCCAGATAGAGGTCCAGGCGTCGATAATGACCTCCGGCATGGGAGCGGGGCTTGTGGTAAACTGCACATAGGTCTGTGCGGGGATGATAAGCTTCTGAAAGCCTTCCGGGAGTGGGGCAGAGGGAGAGCTTACCTCTTCGCCGATAAAATAGGTGTAGGCACCTCGATAGTCGCTTTCATACTCGGTGTAGGCACAGAAGGTGGTTCCCGGTTTTTTGCGGTGAGGGATTTTGTCAAAAAGCGCCTCGTGAAAATAGCGCATCACACAGGGCAGAATGGCTCCCGTCTCTTTGTTGACCTCCTTTTCGTAGCTTGTGCGGATAGAAATACCAACGAGCTGTATTTCGGGCTTTTCTATAGTGGTTCGCTTCATGGTCAACTCCCTTAGTACGTTTGTGGCTTTCGATTGTGCCAAAAACTTGAATTAATAAAGAGAGAAAAAAGGCAAAATGGTATACTAATCTGCTGCAGTAGCTTCACGAGTGCAGGAAGAGGGTGGCAGAGTTTTAAGGGAGTCTATAATCCCGTCGGCATCAAT
>JAFEGS010000215.1 GCA_018239705.1 Verrucomicrobiota bacterium
AGAAGCAGGATAAGCAAAAATTTAACTGACGGTCCAATGACGAACCCTCCCGGCCCTACGACACCCTCTGCTCCCCCTCCCCCTAACAACCAGCGGGCAAAGTCGCTCTGGCTGCTGACTGCTGCAATAGCCGTGCTTGGCCTCCTCTGGTTTTTAGCCTGGTTTTTCTATTTCAGTGACTATGAATGGACCGACGACGCCTATTCCAATGGTAATATGACCAACATCAACCCCTCCATTCCAGGAGCTGTTGTCGCTTTTTATGCAGACGATACAGACCTTGTGACGCAAGGTCAGCTGCTTGTACAGCTCGACACCACTGCGTATGACACAGTCTACAAACGAGAGCTGGCAACCCTTGCCTCAGTGGTACTCCAGGTGCGGCAGCTCTACGATCAGGTTGCCGTTTCAAGAGAAAATGTGATAACTCAAAAGATCGCCGTATCACAGACGCGCTTTGACTACCACAATCGCCTCCATCTCAAGGGCACGGGAGCTGTATCTAAAGAGGACTTTGTCCATGCGCGCGATGCGTTCAGATCGGCTAAAACCGCGCTCAGAATGGCTCGATACCAGCTAAAGGTAGCTATTGATGCTGCCGGGAATACCGAAATAGAGCGGCACCCTCTCATCGAGCAGCAGAAGGGCAATATCCGTGATGCCTACTACAACCTCCAGCACTGCTCCATCTACGCCCCCGTTACCGGCTACGTTGCGCAAAGAACGGTCGATGTAGGACAGTGGGTAACAGGGACCACCAACATGATGGCGATCATCCCCACAGACTATGTGTGGGTCGATGCAAACTACAAAGAGACGCAGCTTACCTACATGCGTGTCGGCCAGCCTGCCGTAGTGGAGCTCGACATCTACGGCTCCAAAGCACAGTACACCGGCACTGTACTGGGGATAGCTTCCGGAACGGGAAGTGTCTTTTCAATCATCCCTCCTCAAAATGCCACAGGAAACTGGATCAAAATTGTCCAGCGCCTCCCCGTTCGCATAAGCCTTGATCCGGAAGTGGTAAAAAAATTTCCAACAAGACTTGGTCTTTCGGCCGAAGTACGAGTTGATATCAGGAATCAAGATCTTCCCATGCTCACGCAGGTGCCTCCAACAAAGCCTGTAGCAATCACCGATGTATATAATATTAATTTTAAAGAAATTGAAAAACTGATGGATATCATCATACAGGAAAATCTCAAGTGAAAACCTTTCGCGGCAGGCAGCGTATCTTTCTCAACATCGCTATTGGGCTTGGGACCTTTATCCAGGTGCTCGATACCTCAATTGCAAACGTTGCCATTCCCTACATTGCCGGTAATCTCAGCGTAAGCGCAGACCAGGGCACGTGGGTAATCACCTCATTTGCAGCGAGTAACGCCGTAGTACTGCCTCTTACAGGTTGGCTTTCAGACTACTTTGGACGTGTTCGGCTCTTTTTTTGGTCGGTTCTTCTCTTCGTCATCACCTCCTTTCTGTGCGGCCTTTCACAGTCGCTTACCATGCTGGTGGTCCTTCGTACTGCTCAGGGGGCAGTCGCAGGTAGCCTCATACCACTTTCTCAGGCACTTGTTGTCTCTTTCAACCCTCCTGAAAAGCAGGGAGCAGCATTAGGCTTTTGGGGTACTGTTGTTGTCGTAGCTCCTGTTTTAGGGCCTATTGTGGGAGGCTATCTTACCGATGTCTATTCCTGGCCATGGATATTTTATATCAACGTCCCCATAGGGCTTGTGTCAGCCTTCGTAGTGTGGCACTATCTTAAAAATTGTGATACTCCCATCGTGCGCAAGCCAATAGACTGGATTGGTCTCTTCTTTCTCTCAGTTGGAGTAGGCTGCCTGCAGATTATGCTCGATAAAGGAAAAGATTTAGATTGGTTCGAGTCAAATATCATTATCGCCTTAACCTGCGTATCCACTGTCTCACTCCTCTATTTTTTCATCTGGAACCATTTTCAACCCCATCGCATCGTTGACTTTTCGTTTTTTAAAAATAGAAACTTCCTGCTAGGAACCATAGCAATTACGCTTGGTTTTCTGGTCTATTTTGGAAGCACAGTGACAACGCCTCTTTGGCTTCAGACTGAACAGGGCTACACACCCTATTGGGCAGGTATTGCCGTAGCTCCTATTGGCCTTGCTCCCTTTGTGTTCGCGACATGGGTTGGAAAGAACATGGCTCGTTTTGATTTGCGGGTATGCGCAGCGCTCAGCTTTGTCATGTTTTCACTAGGCTTTTTTTATCAGGCAAGTTTTACGACACAGGTAAGCATTGAAAAGATTATGCTGGCAAGATTCCTGCAAGGCTTTGGAGTTGTACTCTTTTTCTTACCTCTCTTACAGCTCTCTCTTGGTGCGATTCCAAAAGAGCAGTACGCAAGCGCTGCAGGGCTTTTTAATTTCGTCAGGATACTTATAGGCAGCGGCTTTGGCACATCGCTCTCTATTGAGCTATGGACCAGGCTTGAGATATTTCACCACGCTCGCCTGACAGAGTACCTGACAAGCTATCGGCAATCGACTGTCCAGTTTTATGACAACCTTGCAAGCTACGGCCCCCAGTTTACAAACGAGGTAAACAACGTGCTTTTAGATACGCAGGTTGAGCAGCAGGCCTATATGCTGGCCACGAACGACATTATCTGGCTTGGAGCGTGGCTCTTCATAGCGCTGATCCCGCTCCTCTTTTTCTGCAAAAAGGTGCATAGCACAGAGACCCATGCCGCAGCACATTAGGGAGCTATAAAAGTACAGTTTTAAATTAATATTTTCAGGAGGTCGTATGACAATAGCATCTCATCGTCAGAGTGATATAAATGCTGTTAACCAGTATCTTGAATCTTTAGAGCAACCATCTGGTGAAAAAAAATACTGGTTATAGAGGGTGAGAGCGACAAAAAGCATGTGGTTTGCAAGCCTTACAGGGAAAACTGTGAGGGCAATGTAGGTAAGCCACTTGGCAGCTCTATCAGCCTGTCTCCGTTAGTAGTGGTATGCCTAAATCACTTTTCGCCCTTCTTGTGTGCATGAAAATAGACTTTGTGCGCA
>JAFEGS010000216.1 GCA_018239705.1 Verrucomicrobiota bacterium
ATCCTGCACTTAAATGGGTACAAAATTGCCAATCCTACCGTTTTAGCCCGGATAGATCGTTCTGAATTAGAATCGCTCTTAAAGGGGTATGGCTATCATCCCCATTTCGTGTCGGGAAGCGATCCAATGAAGCTGCATCAAGAGATGGCAGCAGTGTTTGACACAGTTATTACAGAAATAAAAGAGCTGCAGCACGAGGCTCGCTCAAAAGGGGTAGCAACACGTCCCCGCTGGCCAATGATTGTCTTAGAGACTCCTAAAGGCTGGACAGGGCCAGCTACGGTCGATGGCAAAAAGGTGGAAGGCTCTTGGAGATCACACCAAGTGCCCTTTTCAGATATCGGGACAAAGCCGCATAGGCTGGAAGATTTAGAGGCGTGGCTAAAAAGCTATAAGCCGGAAGAGCTCTTTGATGAGGCGGGCGCGCTTAGACCAGAACTACAGGCGCTTGCACCTTTGGGAAATCGAAGAATGGGTTCAAATCCTCATGCCAATGGCGGGATGCTGCTTCGCGACCTGCGCATGCCCGATTTTAGACAGTATGCTGTCGAAATAACCTCTCCGGGCAAGGTCGTTGCTGAAAGCGCCCGCGTCATGGGCCGTTTTCTTCGAGATGTGATGAAAGAAAATTTGGCTAGCAGGAATTTTCGAGTGATGGGGCCTGATGAAACGGCGTCGAATCGACTCGATGCGTTATTTGAGGTGACCGATCGCACCTTTGATGCGTCTATTATTCCGGGCGATGACCATCTGTCACCGGATGGGCGTGTGATGGAGGTGTTGAGCGAGCATTTATGCCAGGGCTGGCTCGAGGGCTATCTTTTGACGGGAAGGCACGGCTTTTTCTCTTGCTACGAGGCCTTTATTCATATTGTCGATTCTATGTTTAACCAGCATGCAAAGTGGCTCAAAACGACAAGAGAAATTGAATGGCGAAGGCCTATTGCATCGCTTAACTATTTTCTTACTTCTCATGTATGGAGGCAGGACCACAACGGCTTTTCTCATCAAGATCCCGGGTTTATCGATCACGCTGTCAATAAAAAGGCCGATGTGATTCGGGTCTATTTGCCGCCAGATGCCAATACACTACTGTCGGTGACCGATCATTGCCTACGTACTAAAAATTATATTAATATTATTGTGGCGGGAAAGCAGCCGGCACTGCAGTATCTCACAATGGATGCTGCCATCAAACACTGCTCGAAGGGAATAGGGATTTGGGAGTGGGCAAGCTCCGATTATGGAAGCGAGCCTGATGTTGTTATGGCGGCAGCAGGAGATATCCCTACCATGGAAATACTGGGAGCTATTGATCTTCTTCGACAGCATGTACCCGACCTGAAAATTCGCATGGTCAACGTGGTAGATCTGATGACACTGCAGCCAAAAAGTGAGCATCCCCACGGTCTATCAGATCGGGAATTTGATGAGCTCTTTACGAGGGATAAACCAATTATCTTTGCCTATCATGGCTATCCTTGGCTTATTCATCGACTGACCTATAGAAGGACTAACCACGATAACCTGCACGTTCGCGGCTATAAGGAGGAGGGAACGACCACCACGCCCTTTGATATGGCGGTGCTCAACGACCTCGATCGTTACCATCTGCTGATTGATGTGGTTGAACGAGTGCCCCGTCTCGAGCACATCTCCGGCTATATGAGGCAGATGGCTGAAAACAAGCTTGTGGAGCATAAGGAGTATATTGAACAGTATGGCGATGATATGCCGGAAATTCGCGACTGGAAGTGGCCTTACTAATTATGACAAATATTTTAGTTGTCAATAGCGGGAGCTCTTCACTGAAGCTCACACTCTTTCAGTTTGTGCAGGGCAAGCACCATCTGCTTTTCGAGGCCAACCTTAAGGGCATGAAAATCGCTGAGGGGCTCGGATTAGCTCTAGAGAAACTAGGCTCTTCTTCTCTTGCTGGGATTGGCCATCGCGTTGTGCATGGGGGTGATCGCTATCGCTCAAGCACACCTATTACCAAAGAGGTCTTACGCGATATCCAGGAGCTTACACATCTTGCACCACTACACAATGCAGCTTGTCTTGAGGGGATTATGGCTTGTTACAGCTTCTTTGGGGAGGAGATTCCTCAGGTGGCAGTGTTTGACACAGCATTTCACAGCTCTCTGCCGGATGTTGCCTCTCACTACGCTATTTCTAAGGAGATAACAGAAAAGCATAAAATTAAGCGCTATGGCTTTCATGGGATTTCTCATGCCTTTCTCTGGAATACCTATGCTCAAGCCCAGGCCAAAATTATTACTATGCACTTAGGCGCCGGCTGCTCTATGTGCGCCATTCGAGATGGTGTGTCTATTGATACATCGATGGGTTTTACCCCTGCTGAAGGCTTAGTTATGGCGACGCGCGCAGGCGATGTCGATGCCGCTCTTGTCGAATTTCTGGCTCTGCATGAAAAGAAAAGTGCAAGCGAGATCATGAAGCTTTTAAATGGTCATTCAGGCCTTCTTGGCCTTTCGGGAGTATCTGCAGATATGCAGCAGGTGGTTAGCGTTTATGAGAAAAATGCATCGGCAAGGCTTGCGGTAGATCTCTTTTGCTATCGCATTGTGAAGTATATTGGAGCCTATTTGGCAGTGTTACAGGGTGCTGAGGCACTGATTTTTTCCGGTGGCATCGGGGAAAATGCAGTGAGCATCCGCAGTAAAATCATCGACAAGATGGCCTGGTACGGGGTGAAAATGGACGAGAAGGCCAATGCTTGTGCGGTTGGGATGTTTGGAGGGGAAATCCGCAAGATCAGTGCCGCAGATTCGAGCGTGGCGGTGTATGTGGTGGCTACTGAAGAGAACCTGTTTATTGCTAGAGAAGTGTTGCGTTTAAACGACAAAAAACGACCAAAACGACAAACGACACAAACGACGAAAAAGACTTAAACGACGAACAACGACCAAAAGGACGAAAACGACAAGAGCCTCAGTCCTTTTTGTCGTTTTCGTCCTTAGTGTCGTTTAAGTCCTTTTCGTCGTTTGTGTCCTTTGTGTCGTTTGTCGTTTTGGT
>JAFEGS010000217.1 GCA_018239705.1 Verrucomicrobiota bacterium
TGCTTATGAAGCTCTGGGGTCAGATGCATCGGGCAGTGCCAGCCCCTGGAATGGGCTAGCATTTCAGCATCGTGGTGATGGCTTATCCACCACTGCGTGAGCGATTCAGTATCGTGTGTAGAGACGCAGGCTAAGCTCAGCGGATCGTATTTAGATGGTTCAAGGAAGCTATGATCTGGTCCTTCATGCGCCCATTGAAGTACTTTAATTGAGCTAATGCCTCTCTTTTCAAGAGTCTCTTTAAAGCTATCGGGGACATACCCCATGCCTTCCGCAATCGGGAGTACATTGGAGCTGCTGATGAGCATGTGGACATGGTTCTTTCCTTCAGACAGAGCTTCATGCTCACTCTCCGGCAAGAATGAGCCCTCTTTTCCAGGTTTTCCTAAAGGAACTGCCCAAAATTGGAAGAAGCTATGGATGTTATCGACTCGGAGGATGTGGTAGAGGCTGTCTAATGTTTTGAGGCGCTCTTTCCACCAGGAGTAATCGGCCTTCTCTAACGCCTTCCAGTTGTATAGGGGAAGCCCCCAGCTCTGTCCCTCTTCATTATACATGTCTGGCGGGGCGCCGGCATTGTAGTCCAGTACAAAAAAGTCTCTATGCAGCCATACATCGCTACTATCACGGCCAACCATAATGGACATATCTCCAAAGAGGGACACATCTCGCTTTTCTGCAGCTTCTTTAACTTGTCTCCACTGATCAAAACAGAGGAACTGGATGAACGTATAGAGATCGAGCTCGTTTTTATGTTTCTCTTTGAGTGATTCAATGGTAGCACGATCTGGGTTTTGTAGATGGTTTGACCACTCCCACCAAGGTCTATTGTTATGGGTAATCTTGAGGACATGGTAGAGGCCATGAGTCTCAAGCCAAGGATTGGCAGCTACAAAGTCGGCAAAGGCGGTAGATGCGGTGATTGAGGGGCCGGCAAGTGAGAAATATTTTTCTAAAAATATTTCTTTATCTTCGAGAACTTGCTGGTAGCTTATTCTTTGTTCATTGTTCCGCTTCTGCATCTTTTTGAGTGCGTTTGTGAGGCTGGGATAGTGCTCAAGCGAAGGAAGAGCGGAGAGTGAGAGGTAAATTGGGTGGAGCGCCATCGAGCTTTTCGGTGAGTAGGGGCTTGGTGTATGTCCCGTGTCGTTGAGTGGGAGGAGCTGTATGCAGTCAAACCCTATTGAGTGGCACCAGTCGATCATGGGGACGAGATCGAGATACTCTCCAATACCTGCATCATCTTTGCCTCGAAGTGCCCCAAGTGGCAGGGCAATGCCGTGATGTTTTCCTACGCCGACTCTATGCCATTGGTGAGAAGTTGGCAGATCGTCGATGAAGGCGTAAGGGTCTTTGCGTTTATTTTCGCTGTCACTTTTGAGATGAGGTGGGAAGAGTAGGGTTAGTGCTGCGATAAAAAGGGTCACGAGCTGAGAGGTGAGAGAAATATTCATAGACTGCACTCCTTAAAAGTAACCTTACGTGCAGTCTAAATGAGGGCCAAAATTTTGGCAATAGATCTCTAAAACAAAAATGGACATTGAGGATCGCCTCAATGTCCATTTTTAGATTTAAGTTCTGAACCCTAACTATTGCGTGCAGTTAGGGCATGAACCTGTGCATATAGTGTTGCCGAATGGGGCATTCACGAGTAGCACTTCGTGGTTATTTACACCATAAAAATAGCTCAAAAGATTGACGCTATAGGGTGTCAGGCCAAGATCTTGGGCATTAAGAGACGCTACCATTTGGTACCCGGCTGTTATGAGCTGGGCTTCGGCGTTGGACATCTTAGCAGCGCCTACAGGATCTAGTCCGGAACCGGCTGGTATCCAAGCTTGCGAGAAGGTTGTACTGCTTGCACTAGCTCCAAATGGGGAGATATTTGGATAAACCTCGTACACATTCAAATAGGGACCTGGATTGCAAGAGTAGACTTCTGATGGATTACCAAGCAACGCAGGAGTTGGGCTGCCAGCTATTCTGTAGGGTATTTGGGTAGTTATAGGAGTATTTATATCCCACGTGATGCCTCCAGATGTCGCCGCACTGATCACCTGTCTCAGATTAAAATCATCCACTGGGATGTTATCTTCTGGGCTATCAATGCCTGGAACAAATGTAGCCGGTTGCAGCGCCACGCTAAAGTGGAACATTGGACCAAAATCTGTCACTCCGGCAGGCGGTGTATTAGGTCTGCCAGCTGCAGGATCCGGAGCTAAAAAGTCTCGTATAATTTGCAGCTGCACTCCCTCAACAGTTTGATAGTAGAGGAAATCAGAGCCATCTGCGATCAGGGTAGCTCCAGAGGCATTAAACTGTGATATTGCTCCAACGAAGTTGTTTGGAGCTATTCTCCAGGTCATTGTCGATTTTGGACGCTCTCCAAATTGGTCATTAAAGGGAGCCCATGGGCCAATCGGGGGATTTGCCTGGATCAGTTCAATGTATGGGCGGCTGCTGACGCTAAAGACTCGGGTCAACTGCACGGGCTGGCGTACACCATCCACTATTACATTCTCGATAGTAATTTGGGGCGCACTCCAGGAGACACCAATACCATGAGAAAGCTGCGTCTGGACCTCAGTTAAGTCCTGAACGGCAATTTCAATAATGTCCGGAGAGCTTAAAACTACTGATGGAGGGTTCGCGAGGTTTGCTTTTCCTTTGCGTAGAGCCGCATTGATTTTTGCAGCATCTTCCTTCTTTGGTGTGCCCTTGGCTTTTGCCTCTGCCTTCTTTGGTGCTACAGCTGTTCTTGCCTCTGCATGCTGTGCTACCGCGGTTAAGAGGGCTAAAGAGCAGAGGGTTCTAGTTAGAAAAGTCCCGCATGTGTGCTCGATAATGGCCTTACATAGTGATAATAACATGAATTTTTCTCCAATAATTTTGAGAACTCATACCATTAAATAGAAATTTCAAGATAAAATTTCCTATCGCGCACATGATGAGAAAGATGTTCTTTGTAGTCAAGGAAAGTTGTTAGAGCCCAAACATACCGGTGTTTCGAGAGCCAAACGAAAGCTCATTTCCCATA
>JAFEGS010000218.1 GCA_018239705.1 Verrucomicrobiota bacterium
TTGACGGCTTTCGCAACTCCTTTCGCATCATTGCCAAACAAAACAGCTTCCAAAAGGAGGGAGAACTGTTCGTTATCGATTCTGATTTTGATGTGCTCTACACCATAGAACCAAGTCCGGAATATCGAGCAGCGCTGGATATGTACGTGCAAATCAAAGGTCGATTGCCTGCCTCCTATAGAAATCTGGAGGAGGCTTACAAAGAATTTTGCAAGCGAATCCATGACGAAATGCCAAAGTTACCACTTTGTCGTGACTATTTTGCGATGCTTGGGGTTATTACTTTTTTCTCTTGCTATTTTTCCACACTGAAAAAGCATCAAAAAGTGCCGGTGCTTGATTCGCGCAAGTCACTACCTCTCAAGGGATCTCCTCCCCTATTTCCACACCTGCCCATAAGCGGGTCAGCTCCTGAAGTGGTCAAGCTTACCTCAGCTCAAGCGACACAAATCCTGATCGAAGTTTTAAAGCCAAAATTGCAGAAATATTTTTCCCAGATACGATGGGATCATTTTCACTCTCGCCCGCTATTAGCACCAAATGAAAAAAGAGAGCTCGAGGTTGTCCTCTGTAAAGAAATTAGAAATCAGCTGGTAAAATCCGTTTCCGTAGAGCGTCTTTTTAAAACGTACATCTTTGAGGATAAAGAGCTCGATGAAGCAATAAAAAAGTATGCTGAGTCTATTCTTTCGAAGATAGAATCTCTAATCATATCTCGGATTGATCATTTGAAATCTGAATTTATCAATTCCATTCCTAAACTAGTCAATGACAGTTTCAATCTCTCAGGGTTTAATGATATTTTTACAAAAGAGCGTAATACATTTGAATTATGGATTGCAAATATAGATACAGACTCTGTCTATAATCTAAAAACCCATCCGGAATCGGAAAGAAAACTTATCTCACTTTTGAGGCCCTTGGGCACACATCGTACTCAACCTGAACAGGCTCGTGCTGTACTTTCATTCACTCAGTCCAAGGGAACCACTTCCTCAGAACGAGCCTACACATTTGCTGAGATGCATGACTCTGTTATTGCAAGCAATGGAGACATTCATTATGGAAGGTTAATACTCAAATTAATATATGAAAATTATGAGTTGAATATTTCTGACACAATCTCTATTGTGAATGACCGTCTTGCTAATGAAAAAATTTCTTTTCCTCCTTTTGTTCATCAATTCCCAGTCCCAACTGCTCGCCTCTTTTCAGAGGTATCAAGGAGTGAATCGACTAAAAGCCAAAGGATAGTTGGCGGCTGTGGTGTGAAACTTGAAACACAAAGCATCCGTGTAAGCTCTATAGCTAAAGAGATTTTGCAGACACACGCACCCGCACTTTATAAAATGCCAACTGAAACATGGACGAAAATCTCCTACGGTGGAACATCCCACGGGCATGTATTCCGTCTGCAGTTTCAAAACATTCCAGCTGGTATGCTTGACGATTTCCAGTGGATGGAGTCGCAGCTTTTGCTGCCGGAAGGACTTTCGGATGAGGTGATCGAAGAGAAAGAACGCATTGAAGAGGCGATAAAGCTCGAAAAAAAAGAGGATTTTGCCCAGGCTATAGAGGCTTCTCAGAAGCTGCATGAGATGAGAGATCGCAATCACCTGACGCTCGTGCATCAAGCTGCGAGTCTACAAGATCCCTTCTATCTTACCACACTTATTGCAAAGGGGAAGGGTCTTTCTCTTACAAGCGTGGATTGCTATGGGTATCAACCCATCCATTATGCCGCAATGCATGGCTCTTTATTGTCATTGCAGCTCCTGATACGTATGAAAGGCAAAGAGCAGATCAATGTGAAGAGTCATAATGGCTCTACTCCTCTGCATACGGCTGTTTTGCATGGTCAAAAAGAAGTTGTTGCATTCCTAATAAAAATCGGAGCTCTGTTTACTGCCCTCTCAGATGGATATACGCCACTACATAGCGCCCTACACGAAGGAGATTTCTCGATCATCGATGAGGTGCTTGCCTCGACTCAGGCTAAAGGTGTTATCAATCAGATAACAAGAGAGGGAGGAACGCCATTGATGATAGCCTGTGAGCTTGATTCTGATGAGCTGGTGAAGAGAATGATTTCGCTTGGGGCAGATCCGAGCATGGCTCGCTGGGATGGTGTTACCTGTTTAGAAATTGCCGTTTCACGTCACTGTATTCCAGTCATGAAAGTGCTTCTAGAGCATGTAGAGCCATCGATGCAAGCTCTTGAAGCGATAGTAAGGGAAGGTACTCTTGAAGAGGTAAGGCTTGTCCTTTCGAAGGAACAGTTGTTCGAACTGCGTAACGCACAAAAGGATACCTCTTTGCATATAGCAGTTGCTCATGGAAATCAAGAGGTTGCTCTAGCGTTGATTCAAGAAAGGCCTTCTCCTGCTTTTCTTGCACTGGTTAATAAAGAAGGGGAGACCGCCTTTACTCTAGCAGCAGCATACAGCGAATGGGAGGTGCTCGAAGAGCTGAAGGGTAAATATGATCACACTCGCGATGAGCTCCTAAAAGTTTGCAGACGACTTCTACTTAAAGAATATAAACCGCTTGTCTTAGATATTTTAAAAGAATGCAAACTGAATGAGGCGGAGCTCGTCGAGTTTGCAACTCTTGCAGCCCAGGCATGCAACTCACTTGCTCTTTACGCAATGACCGATCAATTAGGAGTAAATCTTGACAAAGTGATTGGGCAGCACGGGTGGAAGATCGAGCATTATTTTGCACGAAGTGGGGATGGTTTGTTCCTTTTTAGTCGGGTTCCGCCTGATGGCGATATTCTCATGCGTTTACCTGAAGAAGAGGGTGGAAAAACACTTCCTTACATAGCAGGGGAAAGTGGGCAGTGTAGACTCCTTCGTGACTTTCTAGAAGGGATGATTGAGCGAAAGATCCCACTTGAGGGCCATTATAAGGACCGACACCTTTTCTATTCTGTCATCGAAACCGCAAATCTCGATGGAGTGCAGCTCATTCTCAAAATGTATGCTGAGGACAAAAAAGAGCTGGTGAATGTGCCACTTGAGCTTTC
>JAFEGS010000219.1 GCA_018239705.1 Verrucomicrobiota bacterium
CAGCTCAGATTTATTGATTGTATACATTTTAAATGAGCTGTTCAAGGGTATGTTTTCTAGAGATTCCTGGTATGAAATATTCTCAAATCCCTTGAGCTTTGCTCTAGCTACAGCCAAAAGTTCTTGCGTCGACAGTTTTTCATATGTACCCAATTTTTTGTTGTGCTGAACTAATACCTTCTCCGATAATTGATCGATATAGGATTTCCCACCGGGAGCAAACGCTTCCCCTCCTCTCTGCATGGGACCATGCGATACTTCTGCGCTGTTAATGAATGAGGCAATACGCTCGTGAGATTCAAGAATCGTACCACCACCACTGAGCACTGATACAGGCCGTTTCTTACCCAGTTCTCCGTGGTCATTGCTAACTGTCAAGCCAGGCTCTGCTTCAGTTTTCGCTGGCTGCTTCGTTTTTTCGGCATCAAACCCCTTAGGCTCCCCTACTGCTCCTGCCATACACGATCCTCCTCGCATGAATAGTGCTATTCAAGACACAATCCCCCTCTATTTTTATACCATATAATAAAATTATTTTCAATCTAAGAAGATGTTACTGTTTCTTCAAGCACAAGGGTCGAAAGGGGCGGCAGAGAGACTCGTAGGTGAGTTGGTTTCTTCGTGCGATGATGGCGTACAATCTTGATGTCTCGGTTTTCAAAGCTACCGGAGCCTTCATACTTGAGCGCGTCAGAATTAAACAGCTCTGATACCCTCTTGATCTTCTCTCGAGTCTTAGGAAGCGGGATGTCGTAGCTTTCGTATCCTACGTTCGAGAAGTTGTGGACGACAGCTATCCGCTTGCCATCTTTTGTTCCCCTGTGGTAGGCGACAACCCCATTGGCAGCATGCTCAGCAATCAGCGTAAAGTCCTGATTCCCTTTTTCCCAAAACTGGGGTCTATTTACATACAGAGCATTGAGGTCTTTCACGCACTCTTGAACCCCTTGGTGCTCTGCCTTCTTGGTCAAGGACCAGTCGACACTAGAAGTGCCTCTTCGAAACCTTTGGTACCACGATTCATTCTGGGCAAGCTCATCGCCCATATGGATCAGATGGCCGTAGCTTGGCGCCAGGATTTGCCACGAGAAGAAATTACGTAGATGAGCAAATCTCTCCCCCGCGTCCTTTATGTGCGAGACGCGCTGCATAAGCACCTTGCTGTTACTGTAGTCCCCTGCATCGGTGTCGTCGTGAGAATGGGTAAGAATCTGTTTTTGCTTTCCTACGCGCAAGAAATGGCTGATTTTGCTCTTCCAGTGGGCAGCTCTTTCGCTATATGGAGTCTGTAGGAAATTGTGAGAGGCATGGCTCCACCTGATGTTCCACTTCAGATCGAACCCTAAACCGCCCTTTTTTGTAGCTATTGTGACATTTGGAAAGCCTTCAGTCTCCTCTGCAATGGTCATCACTCCCGGATAGTGAGCGTGGATAGTATCGTTAAGCTCTCGCAAGAACGAAATCCCTGCACCAATGTTCTTCCCATTGCGACGCACCATCTGGCTGATCGCATCAAAGCGGATGCCGTCGATATGGAGCTGATCGAGAAAATAGAGCGCGCTTGCAAACATGAGGCGGCGAGTCTCTTCCTTGCCATAGTCTAAGTAGCGCGTGCCCCATTCTGACTTTTCTGCCGCAAAAAGGTCTGTACCATCCCATTCGTGAAGTGAGGCAGAATAGGAGCGAGCGTCGTGGTAGTGCTGAAAGTGTGTCGGTATCCAGTCCAGGATCACACCAATCCCATTTTGGTGCAATTTATCAACGAAGTATTTTAAATCATCGTAGCTACCGCAACTGTGATAGGGAGCAAAAAAATTGGCCACCTGATAGCCTCTAGCCTCTTTATACATATGCTCAAGAAGGCTATAACATTCGACATGGGTAAAATGCATCTTGTGGCAGTAGCTGACCAGCTCATCAGCAAGCTCTCTAAAGTTTAAAGGGCTATTGTAGCCGCTCTTCCACGACTTGACCTGCACCTCATAGATGGAAAGAGGCGAGTGGAGCGGATCTTTTTTTGCCCTCTGATCCATCCAGCTGTCATCTCCCCATTGGTAGGAAGAGGGATCTACCACTACAGAATGGACCTGATCGGTCCGTGGAGCATCTGTCGTTGAAAAGCTAAAGGGATCGGTGCGAAGCATCTTCTTGCCATGGCTATCGACCACTTCGTAGAGGTAGCTCCTACCAGGTTTTGCGTGAGGAGTGGTCACCTCCCACACCCCTCCTGCTTGGCTTTGCATGTCGATTTTATGCTCTTGCTTACCATATGCTGTGAGGACTAAAGAGACCTTCTGGGCGTGTGGGGCGTAGACTTGAAACTTGGTGGCATTGCCCTGAACATGGGCTCCGCGTGACTCGTACAGTTTGGGATGTGAGGCTATTTTGGTCATATGTGGCTCCATATTACTATAAAGCCACAAGCCTAACACACTAGAATACTACATGGCAATCGGTATAGGGTGTACTGGAACCGGTGCTGGTATTGTGATAGGCAGCTCAATTACAGGAGGTTCAATAGGAGGAAATACAGGCTGATGTTGAGGCACTTCCACCGTTACTGCTGTTGCTACAGGCTCTGCAAATCGTCGAATACCTCCCATGAGAAGTCCCAACAAGAAGCCCGTGAGCATGGTTTCAGGAATCTCTTGTATTTGCTGATCAAGATTTTGTAGTGCCGCTTCGCCTCTGCTACCCTCTTCTGCTTCGAGCGCAGCTTGCAGGGCCCCAACTGATAATCCGCCGATGACCATTGCAGCGCCTATTCCCACTCCAATAGCAGAGAGAGGGCTTCCTGTGATGAGCGCCTGTCCACAGCTTGCTCCAATCATCCCTGCTCCTATCTTGGTCCAGGTTTCAGGCTTCGTGAGCTCGTAGGCAAGATTCACGAGGAGCTTTGCTAGCTGGTTTAGTGCTTTTAGAGGATGGACTGCTGCGTATATACAGGTCTTTACAATGTCGTAGAGTACTTTCACAATGTTGCGGACAGCGCGAGCCGGGAGCTTTACTAAAAAAGTAGCAAGCT